>NZ_JBHMFC010000016.1:0-176155 GCF_042427585.1 Mariniflexile ostreae
TATCAATGTTGTCGAAGTCTAGGCTTCACCGTATATATTAACCTTAATTCTCTCTTTTATTCTTTCTGATTATATATCAAATTTAATAAAAGACAAACTTAAGAAGTATTTAGATCCATTCCGTTAACAGGTGGTTTTATGACTTTTGTCATTCTTTTTAAAATCGAAAACTTCCATTTTTGTTGAGGACAACAAATTGCCTCAGGCTAGATTACGTTTTAAGCACTAAAAAAAATAATTATGTCTCCAAAGAAACAAAAAAAACTTCCTATTATATATTCTTGTTCTGGCTGCAGCAATGTAGCCCAACTTGCCAACGATATAGCACTTAAAATAAATGCTGAAGGCATTGCTGAGATGTCGTGTATTGCGGGCGTTGGTGGTAAGGTAAAGTCTCTAGTTAAAAAAGCACAATCCAATAATCCTATCGTAGTTATAGACGGCTGTACATTGCAATGCGCAAAAGCCTGTTTGGAAGGGATAGCTGTTAAACCCACAGAACACATCATTCTAACAGATTACAACTTTAAGAAAGAAAAGAATTCTAAGATGAATTTAGAAGATGAAATACAGATTTACCAAACTATTGTAGAGAAAATCAATAGTTTATAAAGATTTAGCCTGGGCTGTTTTTAAATTCTGCTTCAAAAAGAGTTGCAAAGTGCTTTAATAACTTCATTTTAACCTCGGCTTCATCAACGGTTTTTGTTGCCAGCTCTACATTTAAAGACGTAACGGCTTTACCTCGAATACCACAAGGAATAATATTATCGAAATAACCTAAGTTGGCATTTACATTTAAGGCAAAACCATGCATGGTTACCCAACGGCTTGCCCGCACGCCCATAGCACAAATTTTACGTGCGAATGGAGTACCTACATCTAACCAAACACCTGTTTCACCAGGGCTTCTTTCCGCTTTTAGTCCGTACTCTTCTAATGTTAAAATAATGGTCTCTTCTAGAAAACGTAGATATTTATGTATATCGGTAAAAAAATTCTCCAAGTCTAAAATAGGATAGCCCACAATCTGTCCTGGCCCGTGATATGTAATATCTCCACCTCTATTGGTTTTATAAAACGTAGCACCTCTATCTATAAGTTGCTGTTCATTTAATAATAAATGGGATATATCGCCACTTTTACCTAAAGTATAGACATGCGAATGCTCGACAAACAAAAAATAATTTGGAGTTGGCAACGGTGTCTCTGCCTTTCTGTTTTGGATTTTTGTATCTACAATACCTTTAAATAATAACTCTTGATAATCCCAAGTTTCCTTGTAGTCTTTTAACCCTAAATCCTGAAGTTCTATGTACTTATTCATAAGCTACAAAATTACATTTTTTATCTGGCAAAGCGCCTTACCCTCAAAAAAAAAGCAAAGTCTATTACATGCTCCATAATCGCTTCTATAGATAAACTAAGATTTTGGATTATTGAGTATGACTAATGCTGCTATAACACCAGGAATCCATCCGCATAGCCACAATAAAAAAACAATTAATATAGAACCGCAACCTTTCCCTATAACGGCTAAAGGCGGACAGATAATACACAATAAAACGCTCCAAAAACTCATTTTAAATTTGGGTTTAAAATTTACGGAGCTAAATTTACTCATTTAACAACTATAATGATAGTTTACATCCATTTTAGTTTCAACACTATAAATTTTAAAAACACTATTCTTAATGCATTTTAAATAGCATACCGTTGCTACCCGCTATAAACCGCCGCGTTAGGGATTGAAGAGGAAAGCCCACAGCACGCACCGATGATTATCGGTGTGTGCGAGGACTTAGAACGGAAAGCCCGCCCCTTCCGATTTCTATCGAGAGGGGAACGCCCTAAAAAATCATAATTCAATGATCGCAAATCGTAAATCAAATGTTTATCTTTGTGCCTTTAAAAATTTATACCGAGAAAACTAGAATATGTCGCAATTATCAGAGCAAGAGCTTCTACGCAGAGAAAAATTAACAAAATTACGAGACCTGGGCATTAACCCGTATCCCGCAGACCTGTATCCTGTAGACTTCACGTCTAAACAATTGAAAACCGATTTCGAAAACGGAAAAAAAGTAATTGTTGCAGGGAGATTAATGGCCGTTAAGGTACAAGGAAAAGCAAGTTTTGCTCAATTGCAGGATGCCGATGGCAAAATACAGGTGTATTTTAATAGAGATGAAATATGCCCTGGAGAAGACAAGGTTAAATATAATGACGTCTTTAAAAAACTATTGGATTTTGGTGACTTTATTGGTGTTGAAGGAGAATTATTTACAACGCAAGTTGGCGAGAAAACAGTTAAGGTTAAAGATTTTACTTTATTGAGTAAAGCTTTGAAACCTTTGCCCTTGCCTAAAGAAAAAGATGGTGTTGTATATGATGCCTTTACCGATGCCGAACAGCGCTACCGCCAACGTTATGCAGATTTAGTGGTAAACCCACATGTGAAAGAGGTTTTTGTAAAACGAACGAAATTGTTTAATGCCATGCGCCAGTTTTTTAATGATGCTGGATATTTCGAAGTAGAAACCCCTGTTTTACAACCCATTCCAGGTGGTGCCGCGGCAAGACCTTTTATGACGCACCACAATGCACTGGATATTCCATTATATATGCGAATTGCCAACGAATTATATTTAAAGCGACTGATTGTTGGAGGTTTTGACGGGGTGTATGAGTTTTCTAAAAACTTTAGAAATGAAGGCATGGACCGCACACATAATCCAGAGTTTACTGCCATGGAAATTTATGTAGCCTATAAAGATTACAACTGGATGATGGATTTCTGCGAGCGTTTGTTAGAGCATTGCGCTACGGCTGTAAATGGAACTTCAAAAGCAACTTTTGGAAAGCATGAAATCGATTTTAAGGCGCCTTACCCTCGCATTACTATGGCAGAAGCCATTAAAAACTTTACCGGTTTTGATATTACAGGAAAAACCGAAGAAGAAATAAGACAGGCCGCGAAAGATTTGGGTATTGAAGTAGACGACACCATGGGTAAAGGCAAACTTATTGACGAAATTTTTGGTGAAAAATGTGAAGGCAATTATATCCAGCCTACTTTTATTACTGATTACCCGAAAGAGATGAGCCCTTTATGTAAAGAACACAGGGAAAATCCTGAACTAACAGAGCGCTTTGAACTAATGGTTTGTGGTAAGGAAATAGCTAATGCGTATAGCGAGCTAAACGACCCCATAGACCAACGCGAACGTTTTGAACACCAATTGAAACTTGCAGAAAAAGGTGACGATGAAGCAACGGAGTTTATCGATGAAGATTTTTTACGTGCCTTAGAATACGGTATGCCTCCAACATCGGGAATGGGTATAGGCATGGATCGATTAATTATGTTTTTAACCAACAACCAGTCCATTCAAGAAGTATTATTCTTTCCACAAATGCGACCAGAAAAAAAGATAGAACTAAGCGATAATGAAAAAGCTATTTTAATGGTTTTAAAACCAGAGAAAAGCATGTCTCTTTCAGATTTAAAAACACAGTCTGGATTAAGCAATAAAGCTTGGGACAAAGGCATTAAAGGATTGACCAAGCACAAGTTAGCAAAAGTAGAAAAAATGGATGATACGCTTGTAGTTGAACTTATTTAGCGTGTCTGTAATTTATTTACAGTATTAACTTTATATATTATAAAAAGGAATTAATTTTGATTAATTCCTTTTTTGTTTCATTCAAAAAAGTATAACAAAATTATTTATTTTTTCATATCTTAAAAATGCTTTGATATGCACTTACATGCCTTAGAAAACGACCAAGAGTTCTTGAATCTTCAAACAGAAATGGTTCGCATGCAAAATTGGTTAATTGAACACAAAAAAAGATTGATAATTGTGTGTGAAGGTCGGGATAGTGCAGGAAAAGGTGGTGCCATCATGCGCTTTATACGCTATATCAATCCACGTTTTTATCGCGTGGTCGCCCTCAATAAACCTACAGAAAACGAAAAAGAACAATGGTACTTCCAACGCTACATCCGCCATTTTCCAAATCCGGGTGAAATGGTGTTCTTTGATAGAAGTTGGTATAACCGAGCTGTTGTAGAACCAGTAATGGACTTTTGTTCTAAAGCCCAATATGATTTATTCATGAAACAGGTGGTCCAATTTGAAAATATGCTTACCGAAGATGGCATAGTACTTATTAAATTCTGGTTTTCTATTGACCAAGACGAACAAAATAAACGTTTGGAAGAACGGAAATCCAATCCCCTTATAAGCTGGAAGCTAAGCACGGTTGACTTGCAGGCCCAGTTAAAGTGGGACGATTACACATTCTATAAGGATGAAATGTTTAGACTTACAGGTACCGTAAACTCACCCTGGGTCGTTATTAAAGGAAATGATAAGGATTTAGCAAGAAAAGAAGCCATTCGATACATATTGAATAATGTAAATTACGAATTAAAAGGCATAACCAACGAACGCTTAGAACCAAACCCAGAAATTGTGAGTTTAAAAACATAGAAAAACAAATGAATGTTGCTCCTCCACTTTTGTAAATGTTAAAAAAAATATTTCTTGTCGCTTTTATTTTTAATACCATCTTAAATGCACAACATAAAGATAGTTACTCCATAAAGAACGGCATTGACCAAAGTGGTGTTTTACCAACACATCACTTTGGCATTTTTAGTTCTAGAATACATCAAAACTTCAAAACAACATCTTTAAAAAAAGCCAAGTTATCTGTCGCCTATACTAGTGGCAATACGTTCCACCCCTTTGTAGAGGCCTATCTGCCAAAAAGTCCTGAGCTTAGAAAAAAACTAAGCCAAACCTTATGGAATTTGCGTAAGTTTGATTTCATAGACCAGGAGACCACACCCGCAACATACATGAATATCGTTGTAGATGCTGTAATTAAAGAGTTTAGATTTCGAGTAGATATTCCTTTAAATAAAAAAAACGAATTAAACATGTCGTTGCGATCACACCTTATTACAAAAGGCAATTATCCATTATCTTTTTTTTCAAGTGATGAAACTATTGAATGGTTCCATTCCCATATAGCTGGAGGAGAAGACCCTTATGGACGTCGGTATTATGGTTTGAATCGGGTAAATTTTAAATACACAGATAGGAATGGTCGAGTAATGAAACTTTATAACAATGCTTTTTTTATAAGTGGAATTGAGTTTAGCCATCATTATTATCCGTCATTTCTTTTTAATACTACACATAACATCCATTTAAATTTAGGTTCGCATCTAGGGTTAAACACCTCAACATTCAATGCTTCAATAGATTTAGGTGTTTCGGTAAATGGAGTAAAAAAAATAAAATTTAAAAACAAAAATGAATTTCATGTTGGAGTCGGCCTCAATATTCTTCGAAAAAATATCCTCAACTTTAAAGACGTGATGGATTTAGGTAATAATCGCATTCTAGGAAATGTAGTAGGGAATATTGAATTTACAAAGTACACCAAAACCAAAAGCTATCATGCCTTTGGATTAGATTATCAACTTCAAACCAGATACAATAAACAAGAAGAAGCCAGTTATTACAAGTTATTAGGAAAATGGAACGAAGTAAACGCTGGTTGGCACCATGGTGTGTCTACACTTTATAAGTCCTTATCTACTTGGACTTTTATCTATACCTATGGTCGACCAAGTTATAAATTCTCTTTATTTTTCATGCAAGACCTTTCGGTAAATAATGCACCAGATTTTCAAACAGGCATTAAATTAACACTTCCTATTTAAAAAAGTACTGTTTCTTAGATTGTATCCTACCTGTTAATATGCCGTTAAAAGAGACTACTACATTAAACTTTTATAAAATAACAAAGTCCTAGTACCAAATAAACACAAAAACAATACTTATGAAAAAATTAGCGATAATTGCACTTGCCTTTATTACTTTACAGGCTACTGCACAGAAAAAAGCCAACTCGCAAAGAGAAGGAAGAGATCGAACTGAAAAATTTCAAAACATCTCTGCCGAAGACATGGCAACTTTACAAACAAAAAAAATGACCTTACATTCAGATTTAAATGAAAAGCAACAAAAGGCCATTAAAGCATTAAACTTAGAAAATGCGACAACTAGGAAAGCTAAAATGGAAGCTCGAAAAGCTTCTAAAGAAAAAGGGAGTATCCAAAAACCTTCTCAAGAAGATCGAGTTAAAATGATGAATGAAAGATTAGACCATCAAATAGCCATGAAAGCTAAAATGAAAAACATCTTGAACGAAGAACAGTTTGAAAAATGGGAAAAACAACATATGCGTAATGCGCACAACGATAAAGGCTCTAAAAGAAGACAGGGCAAGTCCCGTAAAGCCATGCAAAAGCAAGGATAATATATTAAATTAGTTTTAGTTTAGTTCGTTAAATTGTTAAAAAGCATTTCTGTATCCAGAAATGCTTTTTTATTACAGTCGCCTTTAAAGGCTTTTGGCAACATGATTGACTGCAGAAATAGTCTTATCTAAATCTTTATAAGACAATGCATCGGCAATAAACCACGTTTCAAAAGCACTTGGCGCAATATAAATGCCCTGTTGTAACATGCCATGAAAAAAGGCTTTAAAAGTATCGTTATTCCCATTTGCTGCAGTGTCAAAATCTATCACTGCATCTTCTGCAAAATGTACAGAAATCATAGACCCTACCCTATTAATGGTATGCACCACATTATTATCATTTAAAACCTTAGCCATGCCTTTGTGCAAATAGCTTGTTTTTTCTTCTAATCGATTAAAAATTTCGGCATCTGTATTTAGTTCTGTAAGCATCGCCAAACCAGCAGCCATAGCTAATGGATTACCACTTAAAGTCCCTGCTTGATAAACAGGTCCTATTGGTGCCAAGTAATCCATAATCTCATGCCTAGCTGCAAAAGCGCCTACAGGCAAACCGCCCCCTATTACTTTTCCAAAGCAAACAATATCTGCCTTTACATCAAATAATTCTTGGGCACCACCTTTTGCTAATCTAAAACCAGTCATTACCTCATCAAAAATTAAAAGAATGTTATGGGCATCGCACAGTGTTCTTAATTTTTTCAAAAAATCATCTTTTGGCGGAATACAGCCCATGTTTCCAGCTACTGGCTCTATAATTATACAAGCAATTTCATCTGTATTAGATGCTATAAGAGCTTTTACATTTTCAATATCGTTATATTTTGCAAGTAACGTATCTTTTGCTGTACCCTGAGTAACCCCTGGACTATTAGGAACACCAAAGGTACTAGCCCCACTTCCAGCCTGTATTAAAAATGAATCGCTATGCCCGTGATAACACCCTGAAAATTTAACGATTTTATCTTTTTTAGTAAAACCACGAGCCAGTCGCACAGCACTCATACAAGCCTCTGTTCCCGAATTTACAAAACGGATTTTATCAATATGAGGCACCATAGATACGGCCAACTCTGCTATTTTAGTTTCAATTTCCGTTGGCATCCCAAAAGAGGTTCCTTTTTTTGCTTTTTCAATAACAGCATTTACTACCGGTTCATAGGCATGGCCTAAAATCATGGGGCCCCATGAGTTGATATAATCTATCAATGTATTGCCATCTTCATCAAACAAATACGCGCCTTTTGCTTCTTTCACAAAAATAGGCGTACCCCCAACACCTTTAAAAGCTCTTACTGGAGAGTTTACACCTCCAGGAATTACGCGTTCTGCTTCTGAAAATAAGGCACTGCTTCTTTTATAAATCATAAGATTGATATGTTTTTTTTACTATTTAACTCTTAAAACTTGACCTATGCCAATGTTCGCATCTTGAAGGCCGTTCATTTTCTGAAGCTCCTTAACAGTCACATCATAACGTCTGGAAATAGAATATAAGGTATCGCCTTTTACAACAGTATGGCCTTCCGTGCGAACGGTCGTGTCATGTTCAATTTCCATGGCATAGGAGTCGGCACCTAAAACCTCCATATCATATTCATGTAAGTTATAGCGCTCTATTAAGCTAATCAATTTCTGTGGATATTTTTTATCTGTTGCATAGCCCGCTGCTCTAAGCTCTTTGGCCCAACTTTTATAATCTCCTTTTTTAAATGTAAACAATTTAGCATAGCGCGATCTCATGGTTAAAAATAAAGAGTGGTCGCGAAATGAGTACTTGGCGTCATGATATTTTCTAAAACACTCCCCTTTTGCATCGTCGTCATGATAAATTCTATCGCCCGTCCATTCATGGCATTTAATTCCGAAATGGTTATTCGCTTCTACAGAAAGTCTCCCCATACCAGAACCAGATTCCAAAATACCCTGTGCCAAAGTAATACTAGCGGGAATATGATACAAACGCATCTCCTCTTGAGCAATGCCTTTATAGGTGTCGATGTATTGCTCTGTAGCATTAGCATATACTTTTTTAGGTATTTCTAAAACGCGTTCTGAAGGTTCTTTAATAACCACATGCTCTATTTTAGCACGCTTATGATGGTTTTTTTTTGCGACTGTTTTTTTTGAGCCACAGCTATAAAACAACATCCCTACTAAAAAAAACATTATAATTTTATTCATATCACTATTCAATTAAAGGCCAATTTTTTTGTTTCAGAGTCTTGTTCATACCGATTATGCCCTGTAATCCACCAGTGTGAATAACAAGTATTTTTGATTTATCTGGGAAATAACCTTTTTTAATTAAATCGAAAATTCCATACATCATTTTCCCCGTATATACGGGATCTAATGCTATGTCATGATCTTTTTTAAACTGATTTATAAAATCAATCAAAGCTATATTTATTTTAGCATATCCCCCAAAGTGATAATCTAGAATCAGACTCCAATTTTTCTTATTTGCAAATTTACTAATATCTTCTTGTAAAAAGTCACCTTTTAATGCAGGAAACCCTAAAACCTGTTGGCGGGACTTCGAACTATTAATTAGTCCAGAAATAGTGCCACCGGTACCTACAGCACTGCACACAAAATCGAAATCGACATCACCTGCATTCAAGATTTCTTCACATCCTTTAACCGCCAAAGTATTGGTGCCGCCCTCTGGCAACAAATAAAAATCATTATAAAAATGCCTGAGTGCCGTTAAAAAGGATTCTGAATGTTTATGTCGATATGCCTCTCTGGACACAAATTCAAAACGCATTCCACAAGACGCAGCAAAAGACAATGTGCTATTTTCTTTTATTTTAGACCTCAGCTCTTCACCTCTAATCACACCAATCGTTTCAAAGTCGAACATTTTTCCTGCATAGGCCACTGCTGCAATATGGTTGGAAAAGGCTCCGCCAAACGTAAGGAGCTTTTTAAAGCCTAAACGCTTTGCTCCTTCTATATTGTATTTTAACTTTCTGTATTTATTTCCTGAAATAAAGGGATGAATGGCATCTTCTCTTTTTACAAAAAGTTCTACCCCATAATTATTGGGAACTAAAATGCGTTGATTAACACTATTTTCCAACTTAAATACCATGCTTGCAAATATACTTTAAAAATTGAAAACACGAACGCTTTTGCAGGTAGTCCAGATTAAACTCTTGAGCATAAGCTTCGCGTTCAAAAGAAATATTTCGATAAGCGGCATCATGATTTTTATATTGTATAAACCGAACAACATATGCCAAGATATACCACACATAAAAAGGGATAATGAAGAGTTCTAATTGCTGTTTTAAATGAATTTTTTCATGATTAAGCAAAACCGATCGATTTTTAAAACGTTTATGTTTTAAAATGACGAAAGGAAAAATGGTAATTCCCAAATAGCCTTTCGGCACTAAATATTTTGAGATAACAATCATGCATTAAGCATCTCAAAAATTAGTCCAAATTACATTATCTTTGTTATATATGAAGAAAATAATTCCTGTAGAAGAAGGCGATTTTTATTTAACCCCAGAAGGCTATCGTTGTTTTACAGAACGTTATCATTTAAAACGAGGGTATTGTTGTGAAAGTGGTTGCAGACATTGCCCTTATGGATATAATGCAAAAACCAATACAACATTAAAAAATAAATCCTTTAAATAGTTTGTTTTTTGATAACAAGCAGAATATTAAGGCATTAATAACAAATGGTATGATTATTGATGTTTTTTAACCCAAAGATAACCAATAAAAAAAGCTATGAAAAAATCAATTTACATGTTACCGCTTTTAGTAATACTATTTGTGGTGAGCTCTTGCAGCTCTGTGAGAGTAGCGGCTGATTATGATAAAAAAGCAAATTTTAATGATTATAAAACCTTTGCTTTTTACAAAACGGGTATTGATAAAGCTGAAATCAGCGATTTAGATAAACGGCGGATTCTTCGTGCCATTGAAGCTGAACTTTTAGCAAAAGGGCTTAGTAAATCTGAAAATCCAGATTTACTTGTAAGCTTATTTACAAAATCACATCAACGTGTTGATGTTTATAATAATGCCTGGGGCTACGGTGGCTGGGGATGGGGAGGATATAGCCCTTGGGGATGGGGTTATAATATGCAGCCTTCGGTATCCACATCTGCAGAAGGCACATTGTATATAGATTTAATTGATGCCAGTAAGAAAGAATTGGTTTGGCAAGGCATGGGCTCTGGATATCTGACCCAAAACATGGAAAAGAAAGACGACCGTATTAAAGAATTTGTTACAAAAATTATGGAGCGTTATCCTCCTGATACTGATAATTAAAAACTTCCAAAAAGCGACTAATATTTAAAATTTAGTCGCTTTTTTTTTTAGATAAAGATTACGACTGTAGCGTTTTAGTCAACTTGCTATTTGAATCGCTTTAAGGTCGCTTTGGTAAAAGCACTTAATACAAGCGCCCCACTTATTTCGGCGCGCTCGAGCAACAAGGTCTCCCAATGGTCGGTGTTTTGCCAAAACACCGTTTTCATTTCTTTTAATGCCTCTGGATTATACCCGCTCAATTTCCCAGCCAGTATTTTTACGGCATCATCCATAGCTTCGGTTGTTTCGTATACCTCTGCATACAATCCTTTTTCTTTTGCCCATTGGGGAGAAAAAAACGCTTCCGCATTTAAAGTCATTTGCGATGTAGCACTCAATCCCATTTTTCTTGAAACTGCTGGTTCAATAACAAAAGGCCCAATGCCAATACTGAATTCGCTTAATTTTATCGCGGCATATTGAGTTGCTAAACAATAATCTGCTGCTGCTGCCAACCCCATACCACCTCCAACTATTTTCCCTTGAACACGCGCAATAATAAGTTTAGGGCAAGTACGCATGGCATTGATAACATTGGCAAAACCCGAGAAAAAAACCGTCCCTGTTCCAGCATCTTCAATACTTAGCATTTCATCAAAACTGGCACCAGCGCAAAACGTACGATTCCCTCCACTTTTTAATACAATAACTTGTATAGCATTATTTTGACCTGCTTCTGAAATAGTTTTTGCCAATTCCCTCAAAATAGTACTGGGTAACGCATTGTGACTAGGATGGGAAAATTCAATGAAACCCACTTTGTTTTCTATACTTAAGCTTACATATGCTTGCATGTGTTCGTAATATAATTAGTGTTTTATCTAAAGGATGAATATACATAAAAAATCACATAACCTTTATACCTACTATCCTTCTTGTTTTAAAAAAAAATTCGTATTTTGTTGTAAAATTGGAGCTATGGGGTTTTGGGATTTTATTTTTGGAGCAAAAAAAAGACAAGTTACATTGTTTCTAGAAAATGGCGCTACCATACTAGATGTTAGGAGTAAAACCGAATATGATGCTGGAGCCGTACCAAAATCGATACACATCCCATTACAAGAGCTACACAACAACATTGCTAAATTAAAAGCCATGAACACTCCTTTTGTGGTGTGTTGTGCTTCTGGTGTTCGATCGGCAAAAGCAACAAAATTTTTAAATTTGAATAATATTCAAGCCACTAATGGCGGAGGTTGGATGAAACTAAGTGAAACTTATAATTTAATAGACTGAAACACCTCCATATTGGTAATGGGTTCTTTATTATATTGTAATGTCCAACCTAGAGAATTTGTAAGAATATAAAATTTAGAAAGCTCACTAATCAGTCTATTTTCAGCATTCTTCTTTAAATCAGAAGCGTCTATTTTTTTTATAAGTGAAGCATTTACCTTGTTTTTAATATCGTTATAATCTGAGCCATCAAAGGGATTTAAAAAATCTGCTTTAATATCATAATATTCTAAATCTGGATTTATTTTAATTTCTTCTTTTGGAATGCTTAAAATGGTAAGCGTTTTAGTCGATTCATCAATGTCAAATTCAATTTTACTTAAATCGTAGGCTACAGTAACCTCTGCGTTTACAACTACCAATGCTTTTTTTTCTGTTGTGATAAAAGGACCAAAAAGCGCTTTTGAGTTTTTATAATTGAACACTTGGCTAAAGTGCCCTTCTGTTACAATAAGCTTTCCTACATTTTTAATTTGCTTTTGAATAAGCGCTGAGTTTTCTTGAAGAACAGCATGGTCTCGTTTTTTAGAATCACAATACTTAAACGTGAATAAAACAACCAAGGTAATAACAACACCAAATAGAATTTTTCGCATGGACTAATTTATAAATTATAATGGAAAAAAAACCTTTAGTTTTTAAAATAAAAAAACATCAGTTTTCTTCGACATAAGAAGCCTAAACCAATGCATTTATGAAATATTACTTTCAGGACAAAAATAACCCCTTTTTATCAAAAGCATATTACCGTAAGGTTAAGTAAGTGTTATGGTTTATGTTAAATAATTCCGCTTTAGCATTTTTAATGCCTTCAACGCATACTGAGATTAAAATTTTTGACTCATATCTTTAATATCTTTCTAATGTTCCTCAAACTCTAAATATCCTTGCACAAAGTGAGTGTCTCTAAGCAGCACCTCACCTTTAAAAAAAACATTCCTTCTAAAATCTATTTGAACTAACCGTATTCAAAATCATTCAAAAAAAAAATACCCATTGTTCAACTTATTAAAGAAAGGACAATGGGTGTTTCAAAAATGAACAGATTAATAGCATCCTAAATTTAAATAAAAAAGTCACTATCGAACTAAATTTTCGACAAAGTGTTATTAAAAAAAGATTAAGCAGCACTGCCTAATGGCCAAACATAATAAACCTTACAATAAAAACTTACTTTAAGATTACTTAGCATGGAACACTATGCAAGAATGCTGTTTTTGAAGCTTTATTTTTCTATATTCTAATTTTTGAAGAAAGCCCCGATGCGCTTCCGAATTTGCATTAAATGGTTTGTGAAGAATACTCTTTTGTACACCATCAACTTCCTCCATTGTTTTTAATGCTGATTCTGACATCCAAACCTGTTGAAACTTCTCCCATACATATTGAATCGCTGTTTCATTAGGATGAATCATATCTTCTTTATAAAAACGATAATCTCGAAGTTCATCCATCATAATTTCATAGGAAGGAAAATAGAATGCGTTACAGCTTGTGATGCACGATTGTTGGTTTAAAAATTGATGGATTGCTGTAATTAAATGCGCCTTACTCTGCATGTTTTCGATAAAGCCATCTTTTAAATGTCGTATGGGTGACACTGTGAAAACTACAGATGCGTTGGGATTGATTCTTCCTATTAAATCCACCATGGCATGAAGAGATTGACAAATAGCCTCCACCCGCAACAATTCTTTTTTAAATTCTTTTTGTGATACTTTATGGCAATTAGAAACGATTTCGTCACTTTTTACAAAACGATATACCCAGGCTGTCCCCAATGTAATAATAATGTGAGAAGCCTTTTCGAGTCCTTTATACGTGGCATCAAGCTGCTCATTAAGCTTATTCAACAATCTGTTCTTGGAGCTATGGCTTAATTTTGAATGTGCTTCAAAACAATGCCATTGTTCTGTATGGAAAAAAACATCTTTCTCAGAGTATTTTTTTTTATTTATGGCCTTTGAAATTAAAGTTTCAATGGCTTTTGGATGAAATAAGATTCCTAAAGGGTTCTGTAAATTATAAAACTTAAAATACGCTAACTTTTTACCGATATTGTCTGAAAAACAGGAGCCTATTAATACAATTTTAGAGTTGTAATCTATTAAAGCATTAGGCTCCTGTTTTTTTAAAGCTATTTGAGTTTGAAGTTTCATTTTTTATATTGCGATTTTTTTTTCGTGTTAAGTCAATAAAAACAGCCAATATAAAAGGGACTCTATTTTAAATGGAAACATTACCATTTAACCAAATTACCTTAAGCTTTATGTGTTTAAATTAAAAACTTTTTCGCTGCTTCTAGAGCTTCAGCAATCCCTTCTGGATTTTTACCTCCCGCAGTGGCAAAAAATGGCTGTCCGCCACCTCCACCTTGGATATATTTACCAAGCTCTCTAACAACCTGCCCGGCATTCAATCCTTTTTCAGAGACTAATGGTTTTGAGATGTAACAAGACAACAAGGCCTTTCCATCTTGTTCTGTTGCAAATAAAAGAAATAAATTTTCGAATTTACTTCCCATTTCAAATGCCAAATCTTTTATACCTGAAGCATCTAAATCTATTTTTTTTGCTAAAAACTGTATGCCATTTATTTCGGTAAGTGCAGCCTCAAGCTCCCCTTTCATGTTTTTGGCTTTATCTTTTAAAAGAACTTCAATCTGTTTTTTAAGATTAGAATTCTCTTCCTGTAAACTGTGAAGTGCTTTCACGGGTTCTTGAGCATTGTTAAGCATTTCTTTCATTTTAAAATACACCCGATCATGATCAAAATAAAAATCCTTTACTGCATCATTAGTTATGGCTTCTATTCGTCTGATTCCAGAAGCCACAGCACTTTCTGATACAATTTTAAAGTGCCATATATAAACGGTATTCTTAACATGTGTTCCTCCACAAAGCTCCATAGAGCTACCAAATCGAATGGTTCTAACCGTATCGCCATATTTCTCGCCGAACAAACTCAAAGCACCATCTGCAATTGCAACTTCTTTTGGCACATTTCGTTTTTCTATCAATGGCAAACGCCCTTCAATTCTCGCATTTACAAAGTTTTCAACATCTCGCAACTCTTCTGTAGTTAATTTTGAAAAATGCGAGAAATCAAATCGTAAATGTTTCGACCGCACCAAACTTCCTTTTTGTTCTACATGAGAACCTAAAACCTCACGCAATGCTTGGTGCAAAAGATGTGTAGCTGTATGGTTGCACTCTGTTCTATAGCGTTGTTTTCCATCGACAGCCGCTTTAAACGTTTGTTTAACATCTTTCGGTAAGTTTTTCGTAAAATGGATGATTACGTTATTCTCCTTTTTAGTATCCAATACATATACCACATCGCCATGAGGATCCTCTAAGTAACCTTTATCACCTACTTGGCCACCTCCTTCGGGATAGAATGGGGTTAAATTAAACACCAATTGGTACATATCACCCTCTTTTTTAGACGTAACCTTTCTATATCTCGTTATTTTAACTGTAGCCTCTAGGGTGTCGTATCCAATAAACTCCTCGACGTCGTCTTGTTGTAAGATCGTCCAATCATCGGTAGACATTTCACTAGCTGCACGAGAACGGTTTTTTTGTTTTTGAAGTTCTTCATTAAAACCTTTTTCATCAAGGTGCAGTCCTTTTTCCGCAAGAATTAGAGCCGTTAAATCGATTGGAAACCCATATGTATCATACAATTCAAAAGCTTTCTCGCCTAGAACGGTATTACCCGATGTTTCTTCAACAATTCTATTTAATAAAACAAGCCCTTGATCTAAAGTACGCAAAAACGACTGTTCTTCTTCTTTTATAACATTTTCAATAAGCTGTTTTTGTGTTTTTAATTCTGGAAAGGCATCGCCCATTTTTTTACTCAACACATCTACCAGTCTAAAAATAAAGGGCTCTTTTTTGTCTAAAAAAGTAAATCCGTAACGAACAGCACGACGTAAAATTCTTCTAATAACATAACCCGCCCCTGTATTACTAGGCAATTGACCATCTGCAATGGAAAATGCAACGGCACGAACGTGATCGCAGATAACGCGAATGGCTACATCTTCCGCTTCATTAACACCGTATTTTTTTTCTGTTATCACTTCAACTTCACGAATTATGGGCGTAAACACATCGGTATCATAATTAGATTGCACCCCTTGCAACACCATACATAAACGCTCAAAGCCCATTCCTGTATCAATATGCTTGTTTGGCAAAGGCTCTAGGCTACCATTGGCTTTTCGGTTGTATTGCATAAAAACCAGGTTCCATATTTCTACAACTTGCGGATGGTCTTGGTTTACCAAATCTTTACCAGGTATTTTCGCTTTTTCTTCTGCAGAACGGATATCCACATGGATTTCACTACAGGGTCCACACGGTCCTTGATCGCCCATTTCCCAGAAATTATCTTTTTTATTACCCTTTAAAATACGGTCCCGATCTACAAAGGCACTCCATAATTCGAAGGCTTCAGTATCCATAGGAAGCTTATCTTCTTCGTTGCCTTCAAAAACAGTAACATATAATATGTCTTTATCGATTTTAAAAACCTCTGTAAGCAGCTCCCAGGCCCAAGCAATAGCTTCTTTTTTAAAATAATCACCAAAACTCCAATTGCCAAGCATTTCAAATAAAGTATGATGATAAGTATCATACCCTACCTCTTCTAGATCGTTGTGCTTACCTGAAACTCTCAAACACTTTTGACTATCAGCAATACGATTGTTTTTTGGCTGTGCATGTCCTAAAAAATATTCTTTAAAAGGCGCCATCCCAGAATTTACAAACATTAAAGTAGGATCATCTTTAAGCACCATAGGTGCCGATGGAACGATGCTATGTTTTTTTTCTTCAAAAAAACTCAAAAACTGTGATCTGATATCTTGTGACTTCATATACTTCCTAAAACTCTTGGTCTAACACTTTAATTTTTACAAACACGACTTAAATTTATCATAATTTTAAGGGCAATGCTACCTATTTTAAACTTTTATCACTTAGTTTTACTAAATTTACAGTGAATAATATTTTGTAGGTTTGCTCGTTTACTTATAAAAACTGACGATTATCGTCCTAAATTGAATGCAAAAATAGTATAATTTAAGTAATGAATAAGGTAAAATATTATTACGATTCTGAATCGCTTTCTTATAGAAAAATAGAACGCAAAAAAAGAACAACGTTTAAATATGCCTTTGTGTTTTTTTTGGCCGCTGCCCTTTTTGGATTTATTACGGTTTTTATAGCAGGACAGTATGTAGAGTCCCCTAAAGAAAAAGCCCTAAAAAGAGAGCTACAGAACATGCAATTGCAATATGAGTTATTTAATAAAAAAATGGCGCATGCCGAATTGGTTTTAGAGAATATAGCAGACCGAGACAATAATATATACCGCGTTTACTTTGAAGCAAATCCTATTCCTGAAGAACAGCGCAGGGCCGGATTTGGTGGTGTTAATCGCTATAAAGACTTGGAAGGTTTTGATAACTCGAAACTAATTATTGAAAGTAATAAACGTTTAGATATTCTTCAAAAACAAATAGTTGTACAATCTAAATCGTTAGACGAAATTGCAAAACTTGCAGAAGAAAAAGAAAAACTTCTGGCTGCTATTCCAGCAATCCAGCCGGTTAGGAATGAAGATTTAAAACGTATGGCTTCTGGTTTCGGGATGCGGTCTGACCCTTTTACAAAAGTAAGAAAAATGCACTGGGGCATGGATTTTTCTGCACCAAGAGGCACCCCCATCTATGCTACGGGTGACGGTGTAGTGGTAAGAGCAGACAATAATGCCACAGGGTACGGCAACCACATTAGAATTGATCACGGTTATGGTTACGAGAGCCTGTATGCCCATTTGTTCAAATATAATGTCAAGAAAAACCAAAAAGTAAGTAGGGGCGACCTTATTGGCTTTGTGGGCAGCACAGGACGATCTCAAGCTCCTCATTGCCATTATGAAATCTTTAAAGATGGCGACCGTATTAACCCTATAAACTTCTATTACGGTAGTTTAACGGCTGAAGAGTTTAATAAACTTTTAGAACATGCGTCTTTAGAAAACCAATCTCTCGATTAATGCATATAGACCTTCCTGAAAAAAGATATTATGGTATTGGAGAAGTAGCCAAAGCATTTGGTGTTAACGCCTCTTTGATTCGCTTTTGGGAAAAAGAGTTTGATGTTATTAGACCTAAAAAGAATGCAAAAGGAAACAGGAAATTCACTCCAGAAGATATAACTAATTTAAAACTCATCTACCACCTAGTAAAAGAACGTGGTTTTACATTGGACGGTGCAAAAACATATTTAAAAGATGGAAAAAAAGAAAGACTTGCTAACTTTGACATTATTAATAAATTAGAAGATATTAAAAACCAATTAATTAAAATAAAAGACCAACTTTAAACCTTTACGATTATGAAAAAATGGATTATACCTGTAGTATTAATTGTTATTATAGCCTTTTGGGGCATGAGTGTTAACAACACAGCCGTAGGACTTCAAGAAGATGCCACCAAATCGTGGGCAAATGTAGAAAGCAGTTACCAAAGGCGTAATGACCTTATTGGGAACTTAGTTAAAACAGTACAAGGCGCAGCAGATTTTGAAAAAAGCACTTTAGAAGCTGTTATAAACGCACGTGCTAAAGCAACTTCTGTAACCGTAGACCCTACAAACATTACCCCTGAGCAATTGGCCAAGTTTAACGAAGCCCAAGGTGGGCTATCAGGTGCCTTAAAAAGCTTATTAGTAACCGTAGAACGTTACCCCGACCTTAAGGCTAGCCAAAACTTTCTAGAACTACAAAGTCAATTGGAAGGCACCGAAAACAGAATTAATGTGGCTCGCGACCGGTTTAATGAAGCTGTAGCCCCTTATAACAAACATGTTAGAACCTTGCCAAACAAATTAATTGCTGGCGTGCTAGGCTTTAATGAAATGGGGTATTACAAAGCAGATGCTGGAAGTGAAAATGCTCCAGATGTAGATTTCGAATTCTAAAAACCTATCAAACATGCCCAATTCCGTTGAGAAATTTTTAACACCAAGTGATGAACAAGATATTGTAGAAGCTATTAGAATAGCAGAATTAAACACCTCTGGCGAAATACGTGTGCATATAGAAAAAACCTCTAAAGGCGACCTAGACCGTCGTGCTTTAGAGGTCTTTCATGCTTTAAAAATGGACAACACCAAGCTTCAGAACGGCGTTCTTATTTATGTGGCGGTTGAAGATAAAGCATTTGCCATTTATGGCGACAAAGGCATTAACGATTTGGTTGAAAAAGACTTTTGGAACAGTACTAAAAACAAAATTGAAGCCCATTTTAAAACAGGGAAATTTAAAGAAGGCCTGGTAGATGGTATTTTAAATGCTGGAGAGCAACTTAAAAAACACTTTCCTTATACCGATTTAGATATCAACGAACTCTCTAATAACATCTCTAAAGGATAATCTCGCAACATGTATCTTCTTAAAACTAGTTATCAGCTTTTTACCAATACAAGACGTATAACACTTGCTTTTATTATAACCCTATTGGCTTTTGGGACTTGCTATGCGCAATTTGATATTCCGAAAAAACCAAAATCCCAAACCAGTGTTTACGATTATATTAATTTATTGTCCCCTTCAGAAAAAACAAATTTAGAACAAAAACTCATTCAGTACTCCGATACCACATCCACTCAAATTGTAGTGGCCATTATAGGGTCTACAAAAGGTGAGAACATTAATTACCTAGGGGCACAATGGGGGCAAGCTTGGGGTATTGGTCAAGCAAAAGAAGATAATGGCATTTTAATTTTACTGGCCAAAGATGATAGAAAAATAGCGATAAACACTGGTTATGGTATTGAACACCTATTAACCGATGCCTTATCCAAACGAATTATTGAAAGAGATATTATTCCCTATTTTAAGCAAAATAATTATCCCGGCGGATTAAACCGTGGAGTAGATGCCGTATTTGAAGTCTTAAACGGCGAATATAAAGGGTCGAGAAAAGTATCAGATTCTGGGTTCCCTATGGAAATAGTGTTTATTCTCGTTTTTATATTTATTGTCATTTTATCATCTATTTCTAAAAACAGGCGTGGAGGCAATGGATCCAATGGCGGTAAATCTTCTGGAGGCTTCAGTATTTTAGACGCCATTATTTTAAGCAGTATGGGACGCAGCAGTTCAGGAGGAGGTTCTTCTGGAGGTTTTGGTGGCGGGGGCTTTGGCGGCGGTTTTGGTGGTGGTGGTTTTGGTGGTGGCGGAGCTTCTGGAGGCTGGTAGCATGGTTTGCATGATTAGGGCTGTTCCACATCAAAAGCAAAATACCGCTATCTGATTTAAACGCCGTACTTTTAAAACAGCCAACAAGGCTGTTAAGACTAAGAAATAGTTAAATATGGATTGTAAAACTTATATAAGAAAGACTGCCTTTTTAGACAGTCTTTCTCGTTTTTTTATCAGCCTTAATAATTATATTGTAAAGGTGCGGTTTTTCTTGTGATCGCTGTCGTCGTAGCGCTTAACACACTCTTTATAGATTTCAATTGCAGCTTTAGCATCGCCCCAACCACCTGTATCGACTTTTTTCTTTTCTAAGTCTTTATAAACCTTAAAAAAGTGCTCTATTTCCTTTAACCTATGCGGATTTAAATCTGAAATATCATCTTTATTACTCCATATAGGATCCGAAACGGGAACACAAATAATCTTTTCATCAGGCCCTTTCTCATCGGTCATATAAAAAACACCAATAGGCCTAACTTCCATAACCACCATAGGATAAGTAGGTTGATGCCCTAAAACCAAGACATCTAAAGGGTCTTGATCTAAAGCTAATGTTTCCGGAATAAATCCATAATCACCTGGATACATCATGGAAGAAAATAACATACGATCAAAGCGTATTTTATTCAACACAAAATCATATTCATATTTATTTCTACTTCCTTTAGGAATTTCAATTAAAACATCAAATGTTACTATTTCCTTCTTTTTATCACTTCCTTTATCACTCATAATTTCTTGGTTTTACGGTCTTCGCTATAAAATGCTAATGGGTTGTTTCACGAAAACCTATCTGCTTTATTATAAAGTTTTGAACTTTTAAGCCTGCAAATATACTTAACCGTAACCCGTTGAACAATAAAACTTATTTGTTTTTATATGAATATTTCAAGAGTTTAAAATTGTTTCAACAATTACATGACATCATTTTTATATTTAAGATAAAAAAACTGATAATAGAGCATATGTATATATTCTTTGCATCAAATTAAACATGCTCTTTGCTTTTATTAAGAAAGATATAACAAACATTAACATAAACGCAAAAAAAAGATATGTGCTTATGCTATATATTCGCATTGTGAAAACAAACACAAATAGAAGGTTTTTATTATGGTCCGTATTAGGACTAATCATGCTATTGGTTTTTTCTCCATGCCAAGTTAGAAACGCTATGCAGTCTGCTTTCGGACTTGAGCAAACAAGCGTTTTAAATAAAAGCCAAACCACAGTACAGACTTCTTCTTGTGCCATTATTGACCGTTTACAAAGCTCCAATACACTCTCCAAAACCAAAACGAAAGTTACCCTTAGTTCTGGTTTAACAACCTCCTTATTTACGCTGGCCAAGTTTTTCCCAAAAAAGCAAGCGCTTACCTCTCTTACAAAATGGCATACAACCCTTCCTGTAGTTCCCTTGTATATTTTATTTAAAAATCTTAAAGTTTATCTGTAAGACCCTTTCAATATTGAAAGACAACCACCTTATGTCCTCGTTGCCATAAGATATTATTATTACAAATAGATAAACCAATGAAAACTCAACGTAAAACACTTGAGGTAAGCTATACATCCATAGTTATACTTCGGGTAATGCTTAGCCTTATATTTATTGTAGCAAGCTTAAGCCATCTTATAAACACAACCGCAGCCGTATCCAGAATTAAAAATTCGAGCATGGCATTTATAGGTCATCTTTTAGGTCCTCCTAAAGTATCTGTAATTGTTAGTGGTATTGTTATGCTTATCGGTGGCCTAGCCTTACTTGTAGGCTATAAGGCCAAATATGCAGCCCTAATGCTTATTGCCATATTGATCCCTATTACATTAACCATTCAAGTGGGACAAATGTCTAGTATAGGGCCCTTATTTAAAAACATTTCCATTTTTGGCGGACTTCTCTTTTTCGCCATTAACAAATCATTAAAACCTTTTTAAAATGAAAAAAACACGTCTGTATATTTTTGTTTTTTTAACGTCTATTTTTGGCGTTAAAGAAACACATGCCCAAAGCGATTTTAACAAAAAAAAGCAGCACTATATAGTTCTTACTAAAAAAACAGAACAATTAAACCCCATAATACTTGCCGCAAAAGCACTAGCGCTAGAGGATGGAGAAAAACATGGTGAATTCCATATCGTGGTTTGTGGGAAAACTGTAGAAGACTTAATAAATACGGTAAAGATGAAGCCCCTAATAACTATGGCCAATCAACAAGATGTTAAATTATTTGCTTGTGGTTTTTCACTTAAAAAATTCAACATCAACGCTCAGGAATTACCCCATCCTATTAAAGTGGTTGAAAATGGTATTTTATATCATTTTCAACTTCAGAAGAAAGGCTTCAAATCCATAACACTTTAAAGATATAAACATGAAAATAAACATAAAAAATGATTCAGGGCTTTTAGCTCTTGTAGTAAGACTTGTTATTGGCTGGACATACTTTTCTGCATTCTACAGAAGAACAATATTGGCCGATAAATTAGACCCCGAAGTAGCAGGGTATATTGGTGAAAAATTTAATCACTTCTTACCTAATGCCTTAGGAATAAAACCTATAATTCAATATTTAGTTGAAAACCCCGATGCACTTTTGCACGCCATGGTCACTTTTACCATAATAGAAGGTATTGTAGGCTTATTGATGATTCTAGGTATATTTACCCGTTTAATGAGCATTGGTGTGTTTGGCTTAGCCATGGGAATCCTGTTAGGTTCTGGTTGGATTGGCACCACATGTTTAGATGAATGGCAAATTGGCGTCTTAGGCATTGCAACAGGGTTTATGTTGTTTTTAACAGGCAGTGGCAAGTATTCTCTTGACAATTACCTTATTAAAAATAACATTTCAATAACAAAAAAGAAATGGTTCCCTTGGTTGGCTTCTGGTAATCTACCGATTAAAGACACTGTATTCCCTAAGTTTGTATTGGTGGGTGCTATTTTAATTTTCGGACTTACCTTATACACAAATCAAGTGTTTCATGGTGGTTTATTTGGCACATTACACAATAAATCTGTTAAGCCTAAATTGGAAATAACAGCAGGTACATTTAACAATAACCAACTATCTTTTGATGTTTATAGAACTGAAGGTGTTGATGTTTACGGGGCTTGGATTATAGGCATTGAAGTAAAAGACCAACAAGGTAGGGTGCTATTTAATCTTGAGCATGATGATCTGGCAAGTCTAAATTCAAATCAAATAGACAATTATTATATTGCAAAAGTAAAGCCAGGAAAACACAGTTTAGTTATTCCTTTAGGCTCAAAAGCAAAAATAAGTTTAGATGATATTGCTTTTGGCTCTTTCCCAAAAGGAAGCTACAGATTAAAAATTACAGATATTAGTGGTGCAAGCTGGGAGCATACCATAACGAAATAATAACGTCAAAAACACCTATATCTAATATCTAACAATCTCCTAAAAAAGGGATCAAGTCTTCTTTTTTAGGAGATTGTTTTTTATATAAAATATGCTTATTTTCAGAAAGAGCACTTTTAAAAATTAAACCCAAAAGTACCTGTAACCCCAAATTTACGGGCATCTGGATAGTTTACAGCGTCTTTATAGTTTCCTCTAAAGTTAAAGTCAATCCTAAATATCTTAAAAATATTACCCACGCCAAAGCCATATTCCCAGTAGGGCTCGTCGTTTGGTGCTACTAATACAATATTATTAGGATTGCTAGTTGTATTTAATGCTATGTTTTCTTTTGAAATTTCACCCCAAACCCCACGTAAGCTAATAATTTCGCGAAGGTTTAGTTTACGCAAGAGTGGAATTCTAGAAAAGAAACGACCATTAAAGTTATGTTCAAAATGAAAGGACGCATAGGTATCCGATACAAATTCGTAATAATCTAATTGAGAAAAAGTATTATATATTGAAAAGTACGATTGATTCCCTGGAATAGCACTTAACAAACCAAGAGGCACTTCTCCAAAAGTTTTTCCAGCCTCAATAGTGGTGTATAATCTACCTAAACCACCAATCTGCCAAGGCTGTAAATATGAAAACTGTACTTTTGTATAATCAAAATCACTTTCAAAAACACTTTTATCACCACGACTTACTTGGGCTAGAATACGAGGAAACCCATCGTTTGCCTCACTCCGTTCCACGCCATAACCTGTCATTTTACGTTTAGGAAAATAAGACACCGACAAAGTACTTTCATACTGCTTAATTTCGCTTTCCACACCATCAGGCGTGTTATAATCTAAACTAAACGTAGGCGAAGCGGAAGATAAGGTTCTATAATTGCCCCCTACTCTAAAAATAAGATTACGCAAAGGCTCCACTTCTAATGTTAAGGTGGTTAAATTAACATTGGTCAATTTATCATTTGTACCAGTACCCACAATAGATGAAGATGCTAAACTCCTTCCCAGCACATCTGTAGAAGTAGTTAAACTGGCTCCAATTTGCTCTATATCACGCCTATTGCCTCCGGATATAATAAATCTGCTTTTTTTATCAAGTAACCATTTACCAGAAATGCCGTATTTAAATTTATCATCTTTAAGACCATATGCTGTAAACCCTTCCAGTCTCCAAAGATCATTCGTACCAAAATAAGTACGACCACCAGCACGCAGCCTTATACCCTCTACCTCATTAAACCCAAAAGTGGAGAAAATAGGACCATAATCTAAAGGAAGGGTATTGAATTCTATATAGCCAGAACCCAAAATACTTCCTAAATTATAAAGCCGCTTAAATTTCTTAACTGTTTTTAGTGTATCCAGCATTTTATAAACGCCTTTTTCATCTTTATTTAAATCTTCTAGGCGGTTTTCTTTCCAAAACGCATCATCCCTATTGTATAAGTCTTTATTGTAATTATAAACCTCTTGGTCATAAAACTTTTTATCCTTTGGAACATTAAATTTATAATTTTTGTACAAAGTAGTTCGCTTACCATATACGCCTCGTGATTTTTCTTTTTTAGCAAAAGCAAAATCAGACATCATATAATCGCGTTTCACAAGAAACAGAGAATCATTTAACACTTCAAAATCTTGTTCAATATAAATTTCTTTTACCCAGTTGATATTGGCACTTTTTGAAGCTTGCAAGTTTATTTTCTTTATTGCAAATGTGGTATCGGCTACCCAGAAATTTCCTTTAAAGGTTAGCTCGTTTTTCCGTCTTGGATAATAAATAATATTATAGCACCATTTATTTTCGATAAACGAACTATCGGATAATACGTAATTATACGTGTTGATACCTGTTTTAGATAAAGGGCTCACAAAACTTTTATCGAAAAACTTCAAATAATTATCATACACATTAAAATCGGAATACAAGTCACCAATAAAATCGATAATAATTTGATTTTCACTAAAACCTGAGTTTTTATTGCCTTCTAAAACTTCTTTTTCCTTTTTTAGCTTCGTATCGCCATATACTTTAGACACTGCTTCATTAATAAAAATAGGCAAATAGGTTTTACCGGTAATTCGAGACGTATCGACTTCATTAAAAACAAACTCCATCCCTTTAAACAACTTACTAGTAATAAGCGCGCTGTCTATCGTATTAAGATCAAACTCAACTTTCTCATATTTATCGTAGTGATATTGATCAAATTGCTTAAGGCCATTTTGCCGTTTATGCTCCCAAATTTTCCTAAGGATATCTATGGCTGGATTGTTTTTTTTAGGCTGTTTTCCAGAAACAATCAGCACTTGATTTAACTGCGCCGTTTCTTCTTTAAGATTAAACTTTAAATCGTAATTTACTTTTTTATCCAAAGCTATCTGCAAGGTTTCATACCCTATAAATGAAACCGTCATAACCGGCCATGTAGATTTAGATTCTAGATAAAACTTACCTTGTTCATTCGTTATCGTGCCTTCGGTAGAGCCTTTAAATATAACATTTGCATAAGCGACGGGCTCATCAAACTCATCGAAAACATAACCACTAACTTTTGTTTGTGATATGAGAGACCATGCTCCAAAGAAAAAAAACGCAATAAGGATCCTTAATTTCATAGTAAAAAAAAACTTCATCAACAGTCCTGCTAATGAAGTTTATATAACGTGAAAATATTGTGTTTATTTATATAATACTTTTTTTACAGCTTTGATAACCTCATCTTTATTTGGCAACCATTCTGCAAGTAAAACCGGTGAATATGGTGCTGGAGTATCGGCAGTATTAATTTTTATCACTGGAGCATCTAAGAAATCAAAAGCTTCAGACTGAACAATATAGGTGATTTCTGTAGAAACGTTTCCAAACGGCCATGCTTCTTCTAAAATAACCAATCTATTGGTTTTTTTAACAGATTTTAAAATAGCTTCTTTATCCAAAGGTCTAACAGTACGTAAGTCTATGATTTCACAAGAAATACCTTCTTTTTCCAATTCATCTGCTGCTTTGTATGCTTCCTTGATGATTTTTCCAAAAGAGACAATCGTTACATCCGTTCCTTCACGCTTAATTTCTGCTACACCAATAGGAATGATATATTCGCCTTCTGGCACCTCTCCTTTATCACCATACATCTGCTCACTTTCCATAAAAATAACCGGATCGTCATCTCGTATAGCAGCTTTTAAAAGGCCTTTAGCGTCATAAGGATTAGAGGGCACCACAACCTTTAAACCAGGCGTGTTTGCAAACCAATTCTCAAAAGCCTGTGAATGTGTTGCTCCTAATTGACCAGCAGAACCTGTTGGGCCACGAAAAACAATGGGACATTTGAATTGTCCTCCAGACATTTGACGGATTTTAGCAGCATTATTAATAATCTGGTCGATCCCAACTAGAGAAAAGTTAAAGGTCATATACTCTACAATAGGCCTGTTACCCGTCATGGTAGACCCAATGGCAATACCTGCAAAACCAAGTTCTGCAATAGGCGTATCGATCACTCGTTTTGGCCCAAATTCGTCTAACATCCCTTTTGATGCTTTGTAAGCACCATTATATTCTGCTACTTCCTCACCCATTAGATAAACACTTTCATCTCTGCGCATTTCTTCGCTCATGGCTTCGCAAATAGCCTCTCTAAATTGAATTGTCTTCATTGAATATATTTTAAATCGAGTTGCAAAAATAACAATAAAACCATTAGTATTCTTAAAAGATTACTGTAATTTTACTATGCATGCATATTAAATAATTAAAATAAAATAATTAACTTCGTAGCCTATAGTTACGGCATTTACTACATAGATGACATTCAGAACGCTATATGTAGTTTATTTCCGTGTTTTATAATTATAAATATACGAATTAAAATGTTTTAATATGAAAATATTAGTGTGCATAAGCCACGTTCCCGATACAACTTCAAAAATTAATTTCACCGAAGCTGATAGTAAATTTGATACCAACGGTGTACAATTTGTAATAAACCCTTACGACGAATTCGGTTTAACCCGAGCGATGTGGTTTAAAGAAAAACAAGGCGCCCATGTTACGGTTGTAAATGTTGGAGGGCCAGAAACAGAGCCCACCTTGCGCAAAGCCTTAGCTATTGGCGCAGACAGTGCTATACGCGTGAATAGCGCAGCAAAGGATGCTTTTTTTGTAGCTAAGCAACTGGCTAAAGTAATACAAGACGGCGATTACAATCTCATTATAGCGGGCCGTGAGTCTATTGATTATAATGGTGGCACGGTACCTGGTATGGTAGCAGCACTAATAGACTCCAATTTTATAAACAATTGCATTGGTCTAGAAATAGATGGTGAAAATGTAGTGGCCATACGAGAAATTGACGGTGGTAAAGAAACCATTTCTACAACACTTCCTTTAGTTATTGGCGGACAAAAAGGCTTGGTAGAAGAAAGCGACCTAAAAATCCCTAATATGCGCGGCATCATGACGGCGCGCCAAAAGCCATTAACGGTTTTAGAACCTACACCAGACGGTGCGCAAAGCACATCGGTTTCATTTGAAAAACCTGCACCTAAAGGCGCAGTTACCTTAGTGGACGCAGATAATTTAGATGAATTGATAACCCTACTTCACAACGAAGCAAAGGTAATCTAAGGCCCAAAAATACAGCTATAAATTCCTAAATTATTGGCCTTTGTTGCCATTAACTTTCGGGATTGAATCTTAAAATTTAAAAAAATATGTCAGTTTTAGTATATACAGAATCCGAAAACGGTAGCTTTAAAAAAATCGCTTTTGAAGTGGCCTCCTATGCCAAAGCCGTTGCAAATGCACTAGGAACAACAGTAACTGCGGTTACCATCCATGCAGACGACACATCAAAATTAGGCGCTTACGGTGTGGATAAGGTTTTAAACATAAACCTTCCCGATTTAAAAACTTTTGATGCCAAATTGTATGCCGCCGCTATTAAACAGGCTGCAGAGAAAGAAAGCACTAAAGTTATTATTCTCAGTTCTAGCATAAACAGCAAATACTTGGCACCGCTACTGGCTATTGGTTTACAGGCTGGCTATGCCTCTAATGTAGTTCAAGCCCCCATAAGCACGGCACCATTTAAGGTAAAACGTTCTGCCTTTACCAATAAAGCTTTTGAAATTACCCAAATAGATACAGATATTAAAATTATTGGTGTTTCCAACAATTCCTTTGGTTTGGTAGAAAACAATGTTAGTTCGGAATCTGAAGATTTTGAGCCATCATTACCAAGTTCTGGAATAAACGTAACATCTGTAGATAAAGCCACCAATAAAGTATCCATTGCCGATGCTGAAATAGTGGTTTCTGGTGGTCGCGGTTTAAAAGGACCAGAAAACTGGGGCATGATTGAAGAACTTGCCGAAGTTTTAGGAGCAGCCACAGCATGCTCTAAGCCCGTATCAGATTTAGGTTGGAGGCCACACGGTGAACATGTTGGACAAACCGGAAAGCCTGTTGCCTCAAACCTATATATAGCTATTGGCATCTCTGGTGCTATACAGCATTTAGCAGGCATAAATGCTTCAAAAGTAAAATTGGTAATCAACAACGACCCCGAAGCTCCTTTTTTTAAAGCTGCAGATTATGGCGTTGTAGGCGATGCTTTTGAAGTTGTTCCAAAACTTATAGAAAAATTAAAAGCTTTTAAAGCCCAGCAATAAATTATTTTTTTATAAATTGTATAACCAAATAAGGACTGTTTAAATTTATTTTTATACCTAAAACTGCATGAAGCAGTTGGTAAAGTCTAAATTTAAACAGTTCTTTGCGTTTTTAAATTTATGAGCTTAGTAAGATTAAATATTAAAGGAATTTCATACAGTCAAACACAAAATGGCGCCTATGCACTCATTTTAAATGAAGTGGATGGCGAACGTAAACTCCCTATTGTTATTGGGGCCTTTGAAGCACAGTCTATTGCTATTGCTCTTGAAAAAGAAATTAGTCCGCCACGACCGCTAACCCATGATTTGTTTAAAAATTTTGCCGATCGGTTTGATATTGTAGTCAAGCAGGTCATCATCCATAAATTGGTAGATGGTGTTTTCTATTCTAGTTTAATTTGTGAACGTGATAAAATTGAAGAAATTATCGATGCACGCACCAGTGATGCCATTGCTTTAGCACTTCGTTTTCAAGCTCCGATTTTTACCTACAAAAACATATTGGATAAGGCAGGGATCTATCTTAAAGTAGACCGAAAGAAAGAAGATGAGTCTACCCAAGACAGTATTCTGGTAGATGATCTTTTAGCAGATGAAATGGAGCCTACCAAAACATCAACTACGGAAAGCTATAAAACGAAAAGTACAGAAGAGCTTCACAATATGTTAAATGAAGCAGTTGCCAATGAAGATTATGAAAAGGCTGCCAATATTCGTGACGAAATCTCTAAACGCTAATCTCCATTTTCAATTAGCGCTTTAGACCAGGCGTTAGTGTTTTTTAAAACACTTTTATTTTAAACTGGAAAGACGGACTTCTTCTATATTTATAGTGATTTTTAAATCTATTTTTATTTATTCAAAAAAATAAAGTTTTTACACCTCTTTAGCTATGCAACAATACCATGACTTAGTACAGCACGTTTTAGAAAACGGCAACGACAAAGGAGATCGTACAGGCACGGGCACCAAAAGTGTTTTTGGGTATCAAATGCGTTTCGATTTAAGCGAGGGTTTCCCTATGGTAACCACTAAGAAACTTCATTTAAAGTCTATCATTCATGAATTACTTTGGTTCCTAAAAGGCGATACTAACATACAGTACCTTACAGAAAACGGTGTACGCATATGGAATGAATGGGCCGATGACAAAGGCGACTTAGGGCCTGTTTACGGCCATCAATGGCGCAACTGGAACAATGATGAGATTGATCAAATAAAAGACATTGTCGATACGCTAAAGAGCAACCCAAATAGCAGGCGCATGATGGTTTCTGCATGGAACCCTTCAGTATTGCCAGACAGCTCAAAATCTTTTTCAGAAAATGTTGCTAATGGAAAAGCCGCTTTGCCCCCTTGCCATGCCTTTTTTCAATTTTATGTTGCCAATGGCAAATTATCCTGTCAGCTTTACCAACGCAGCGCAGATATTTTTTTAGGAGTGCCGTTTAATATTGCATCTTATGCTTTATTTACCATGATGATGGCTCAAGTTTGTGGTTATGAAGCTGGAGATTTTATCCATACGTTTGGAGATGCCCATATCTATAGCAATCATTTCGAACAATTGGAACTCCAACTATCTAGGACATTGAAGCCGCTTCCAAAAATGATTTTAAATCCTGAAATAAAAGATATTTTCGAGTTTAAATTTGAAGATTTTACATTAAAAGATTACGACCCACACCCTCATATTAAAGGGGCTGTTGCTATATAAAAAAAACGCTTTCTAATTTTATATTTAGAAAGCGTTTTTTTTTATAAGATAGCCTTTATTTTTACAAGGCATAAGATCGACCACCTCTTGTTTCACCAGCTTTCCCCAGACTATTGAATTTCCAACTAAAACTAAGCATAAAATATTGCTGCAAAACAGTACTTTGTGAGTCTTGAATGTAGTTATCTGTAGCCACACGAATAGCATTTGTACTCTGATTCAACAAATCATACGCTTTTAAACTGACCATCCCCTGCTCTTTAAGTACTGCATATGCCAAAGTAGCATTCCAAAACCAAGCACTTTTCTGAAAACCAGGAGCAATATTTGGATTATGGTTAAACTGGATATTATTTCGCCATTCAAATCCTTTTGGTAAAAAAGTAGCTGTATTTAAATTTAGCGAATGGTTGATGAATTTTTTATTCTCAAAACGTTCAATATCATAAGATGTTTTATTAAAGGCCAATCTGTATCTTGGATTAAATTCCATAACATCTTTCCAAATAAAGCGCATACTGGCCGAAGGGGTAATAGACACGTTTTTACTGGCATACTGAATCGTATTGCTAAAATTTACCGTGCGATTAAGCCCTGGTCCCATACCAATATTAAACTGTATGGTTCTTAACGAATCTACCGCCACCTTTTTACTATACGCGATATAACCATTATAGCGGTAAGAACCATTCACGTTTGTATACGTTGTTTGTTTAACAAGAGCTTTATTAATTGTTGATTTTGAAACCACTTTATCCTCTTCAAAATAGGCATTTAAATACCCATAAAAACCAGATCCCTTTTGAAAATCATAGGCATTGTAGCGCATATATACCCGATGGTTCTTTTCTGGATTCAAATTAGGGTTTCCAACAACCGTATTTAAGGGGTTGGACACATTTTTAAAGGCCTGCAGTTGCGTTAGTCCTGGCGCATCGCTATTTAATGAATAACCAAGCCCAAAAGATTCTTTTGAACTAAACTTATATCGGAGCCTATACCGCAGCTCCATGGCATTAAAGTCACGGCTTAAGTTAAACATAGGTCTCAGGTTGTCTTTACTTTCTAAAGTTCTGGATACATATTTCGCTTCTACACTTGTTGATAGTTTTTCATTTCTAAATTCTAGCTTCACCGAAGGTTTAGACGTTTCGTTTACATATTCAAAAGCCGTGCTTAAGTCTGTATTAAAAAGCGTGTAAGAATGAGCAATACTGTCTTTATCAAAAGTACTTTTTATATCCTCCTGTTTATTTCGATTATAGTCGTATTTTAAATCCACAAAAAAAACATTACCTACCAATGGCAACCTGTAAACCAGGTTAGAATTGAAATTACTAACCTCTTTTTGCTCTTCCGTTTGTTGATTTCTAGAAATAGTCTCTGGATTATCTCCATAAACATGGGTTTCAGAGTTTAAAAAATCATGTCTTTCCCTAGTGTTAAAACTGTTTCTTATTCTAAACTTCAAGAAAGCACCTCTAGACCCAAAGCGTTTGGTCACATTTATATCATTATCAATAGATTTGGCTATGGTTTCCACATTAGAATTTGATGTAGACTCATTAGTTACCACATCCATTTCATTTTTAGAGTTCTCATGTTGCGAAAAAACGGTCTGATTTTTAGAATATTTAGCTGAAGGCTTGATATGAATCAACAAGGTAGGATCTACTTTTATATCATATTCTAAATTCATACTATGATTTTCGTTATCACTATATGAATTGGATTTTAAATCTGTAAAATAACGTGAGTCTGGTAAAATATTTTCCCTTTTTCTTGTGGATTGATTTTCAGAGTTACTTCCAGAGTAAAAGTAATTTGCAGAAAACTCTTTTCCTTTTCCAAATTCATCGGCATAATTTGCTCCGATATTTTTAGATTCTGTAATGCCTTGTCCACCCCCAAAGGACCTACTGTCTATACTGCCTCCAAACATTTTACGAATTTCCCCAAAACTAAAACCGGGGGAATTAACATTGTTGCCCCCTGCCAAAACACTTATACGCTGGTTATTGTTAAATTTATTGAACATGCCCGCAAACTCATATCGATTATCGGTACCTGCTCCAGCGGCCACACGTCCAAAAACACCTTTATTATGTTCTTCTTTAATAACTAAATTCACGGTTTTACTCTCCCCATCCACAGTTTCGCCAGTAAATGCTTGATCTTTAGATTTAGTGTCCAAAATCTGTATTTTCTGTATAATGTCTTTGGTTAAATTTCGGGTAGTTATTGTAGGGTCATCGCCAAAAAAAGGTTTGCCGTTTACGAATATCTTATCTACATCCTTTCCATTTACTTTGATATTGCCTTCTTCATCAATTTCAACGCCAGGAAGTTCTTTTAACAAATCTTCCACATTAGCATCTTTTTTTGTTTTGAAAGAACTTACATTAAACTCTAAAGTATCTTTTTTAATGGTAATTGGAGCTGTAGACCGTATGACCACTTCATTTAAAGCATGACCATCAACCTGCATGTTAATGGTATTTAAATTAATTTTAGATTTATCGAGGGCTATAATTTTAGAATACGTTTGATACCCTACATAAGAAATAGAAAGTTTTAACTGTTTATCGTGTGACTTGTTTTCTAATAAAAAAAAGCCATTTTTATCTGCAATCGTATAGGTTACGAGAGTACTATCTTTAATACGCTCTAAATAGACCGTTGCAGCTTCTAAAGGTATGCTATCTTCTTCAGAAATCAATGTTCCTGAAATTTCAAAAGCTTTAGATTGCCCATAACCCCATGTGATGAAAAATAACATTGTACAAAACAAAAAAAACCTCATTACTAAACTGATTTTCAACATTAAAACAAAAATACCCCGCTAAAATCGAGTTGTTGTTAAAATAATTTTAAAATAAAAACCGCTTGTTGCCTATCTGGCAATAAAAAGCAATCCCTTATCGATTTTTAAAATCTATTTATGACTTATAATGCGTTTTAATCTACTGGGGTTTCTATAATTTTTCTAGCATCTTCTGGACTTGTTTTTTGTTTCCCTGTAAGAAGATATATGATCATACCAGCATCTGAGGGGTCGAAATCCCCCTTTTTCACACAGGTCAGCTGTCTTTTATACAACCAATCTAATTGGTTTGCGACTGTTTCTGAAGCAAGGCGAATGGGCGATGTTTTAATCCAATCGAACATCGCCATTGGTGCTTTCATGCCTTCATAATCTTTCCCTCCATTTTGATCCACTATTCTATCAAGAATAAGTCCTGCTTCTTCAAATTCTTCTTTAATATCATTCCAAGTCCAACCTGAGTGTTGCTCCCATTCGTATGGTTTGTCGGCATGCCTATCGTTCCAATTGGAATGCGAAATTAACCTAACATATTTTAATTTCGTTTTTTTAGCGTTTGCAATGGCACTACCTACAACATGCATAGGCCCTGCAGCCACAATCGTTAATGGATTACTAGCTTTAGATTTATTAATTTCTTTAACAATAGCTGTTATGGCTTTGGTAGAATCTGCTACAGCTTCTATAAAATTACTATTCTTAAAATTAAAAATCTTCTGTCCTTCCAATGCACTGATCTGCATTTCTTTTAATGCATTTTTCTTAGCATAATTGCTCCCCCAAATATGATCACTAAACGTGTAAACAGTCAGTTTGTCTTGAAGTCCTCTGGCTGCTAACAATGCTAAGGTAAATGGTGTTGCTGCCCAATCATCATGATCGTGTTCGTTTCCATCTGAACTCACTACAATGCGACCTATTGAATAAGGGATGGTCTGTGAAAAAACATTCGAACTTAAAATCGAAAAAACACTAATAATCAACATCCTAAGCTTTATCATATTTAAAATTTTATAGATTATACAATTCCTTGTTTTTTGATTTCAAAAAAAAATACCGATTACAGAACGAATCTATAATCGGTATTAAATAAAAAAACAATATCGGCACACCAATAATTAGTTTTTATTTACTGCAACAGCATCCTTTTGTTTAGAGTTATTCAACTTTTTTAAACGTAGTAATGCTTCCATATAATAATAATCTGCATAAATTATAGGAACATCGATTTCTGAGTTTTTAGGATAATGTCCTGTAGAATGCAATAGCAAAGCTTGATTTACATCGCCACTTAAATAATTATTGGTAGACAACTCTTCTAAATAGCTTTCAGCAGCATTAAAATACTTTTGCTGTAAAGCTTCATCTTTCACCAATTCTGAAAGCTCTAACAAACCGCATGCCGCAACTGCTGCTGCAGACGCATCTCTAGGTGCGTTTGGTATTTTAGGATCATCAAAATCCCAGTATGGAATACCATCTTCTGGCAAGCGATCCATATAGTGGTCTGAAACCCTAATGGCCGTATCTAAAAAGGCTTGCTCTCCAGTTTCTCTGTACGCCATAGCAAAGCCATAAATGCCCCATCCTTGGCCTCTAGCCCACATAGATTCGTCTGCATAGCCTTGATGCGTATAACCTCTTAAAAACTCACCTGTACCCTCATCAAAAGACCCTACATGATATATAGAATTATCCTCACGTACAATATGTTCCATCGTTTTCTCTGCGTGGCTTTTTGCTATATCATACAAGCTCTTATCTCCTCCATTTTTAGCTGCCCAAAACAACAACTCTAAATTCATCATGTTGTCGATAATAGTATTGTATTTATAATTATGCATTTGGCTGGGCCAAGACAAAATCGTTCCTACTTTAGGATTATATAACGTCGCTAAAGTATCGGCTGCAGAAAGCAAGATATCTTTATACGCTTCGTTTCCAGTTAATCTATAACCATTACCATAGCTGCAATACACCATAAACCCAATATCATGATTATCAGCAGGAGCATATGCTATTTTTTTAAGCGGATTGGTAAAACTTTCAGCTTGTTCTTTTAAGTATTCATCGCCAGAAGCCTCGTAAGCATACCACAGCACACCTGGCCAAAAACCACTACACCAATCTTCTACATCAACAAAATTCCAATTGGTTTTATCGTTATCAATATTTCTCGGAAAACTATCTACACTAGACAGTGTTTTGACGGTTTCTTTAGTTTTTGAAACATTTAAGTCTAAAACTGTTTGAGGATTAAATCCTGAAACCTCCTTCTCTGAGGATGTTTCTTTTTTTGTCGAGTTACAAGCCAACACTAAAAATGCAGCTAAAACTAAAAAGGGCTTTATTCTATTCATATCATTAGGTTTAAAAAAAATCATGTTTTAATAATCTACAGAAACATATTTAATGCGTTTTCTACTTTTTAGGGCCTAAAAAAACCTATAAATTAAAACATTCAAAAAACGTATATTTCTGAAAGGCAATTTTAATTAGAATGCCCTATATCAATAATAAATTATCATCCAAAGACTATAAAACATCACTCTTTTCGGTGTATTTAGCAGTGTACTCCTTTGTTTTCTATGGTTTCCAAAAAAACACTGCTAATTCGAGCACATATTACCCCCTTATATAAATATTTAGAATTGACTAATTCCTGTCTGCTGTAAAAACAAAATTCTTGTATTAATTAATTGTTTTTTGGAACAAAATTCTCAGGAATGGTTAATGGCAAAAACCAATTATCTGGATTCATTAATTTTTGTTGCACTTGATTTGCTGTAGCCACATCGCCAACCGTTCCAAATTTACTAGCCACAGCGTCTGCTAATATGCTTGGGTTATTATTACGCATTGAAAAACGAAGTAAATCTTCCCATCGCGTACCTTCAAAGGCTAATTCTAAAGCAGCTTCATTAAGAATAAGTTGTCCAACGGCTTCAATGGCATCCATTTCACTTAAATTAGGATCCACGCTTACAGCTGCCATATCCACTCGCCCTCTAATGCCTTGGTTTCCAGCGGTAGGTACCCCACTAGAATTAGCGGTATAATACTCCCCTATTGGAAAGTTTAAATAAGGTTCAACATTAGTAAATAAGGGCGCAGCGTTTGCTGGCTCTGTAGTATTAAAAATTCCATTTACAATTGCTAAAGCTTGCTGTGGGTAGCCCGCGAAATTAATAGCCTCTGCAAAACGAAGATAAATTCTTGCTGCTCTGTTCCAGGTAAAATACTCATAATTATACTTGTAAATTCTAGCTGTTTCCTCTGTCCAAGAAAAATTTATGACGCCTACAGTGCCCGTAACAGAGCCTAAAAGCCTATTATCTCCTGGGAATTGAGGTAATTCTGAATCATAAGGCACCCCTTCAAAACTTTTCTTCTGAGAAAGCCAATTTTGTAATATTAATGCAGAAGGTTTCATTTGTTTTGTAATGATGTCAAAACCACCATTTGGTTGTCTATACTGATCGCTAAAAGCGACGTAATTGATGATTTCTTGTGAAGCGGGAAGCTCCAAACTAAAAATAGAAGGCCAACTAGTTGTAGTACTGTACTTTCCACCACTAAGCGTTGTATTTACTGTGTAAGCTGCTAAATTATAAAGAGAAGCACCACCGTCTACATTTTTATCTAAAAAGGCTTTATAATGTATAGCTGCTGATACATAATTTTTTTTCCATAAATATAAATCGCCTAAAAGCACATCGTTATCGGGTATCATATTAAATATATTATAGCCCAATGAACTTTCATATTTTGTAACATTTTCAATACCTGTAACAGATTCTAAATTTAGGATCAATTGATCGATTCCCTCACTAAATGTAAGCAAGGGATATTCTTCTTTTAAATGATCTGTAGTTGCAATAGGTTTTGTAATATAGGGCAGCTTACCGTAATGAATTAGAATTTGCATTTGTGCCCAGGTTCTAATACGCATAATAGAAGCATAATCGTCTTCTAAAACCCCATCATAAGCTTCTATATCCATCCCCTTTAAAGCAAAATTGCAATTGTTAATGATAGAAAACAATATGGATGGATCTACATAACTATTGTCTGCGGTTATATTATGGGCATTGATTTGCCTAAGATCATCTTCCGTATCGGGAGTAACATCTACTAAATCGGCCCTCATTTCGCCAAGCGCTACATATTGCCCAACGATATCTTGCATTTGTGATAGCACTCCAAATAGTGCGGATCTCGCATCTAACTTATCATCGCCTAAATAATCTTCTTCTAACAATACTTCTTCGGGTTCAACGTCTAACAGACTTTCACAAGACGTAAATAAAGCTAAAGTAACCAGTAGGCTTAAAAAAATATTTGTATACTGTTTCATGTGTTTTTTTTTAATGATTTCAATCTTCGTATTCCATAAAATTACAGTCCTAACCTAACCCCTACTAATACAGAGCTGTATTGAGGCGTAAACCCAGCATCTATGCCCTGTAAATAACTTGTTTGAGAGGCACTTACTTCTGGATCGTAACCTAAATAGTCTGTTATTGTAAATATGTTATTTGCTGTAACATAAAACGTTGCGTTAAAAGCATCTGGACTATATGATAGCGATAATGTTTTAAGACGAATATAAGAACCGTCCTCTATCCATCTATCTGAAAATCTTGAGTTGCCAACAGCGTCTCCATATACCGCACGTGGTATACTTGTATTTTGGTTATCTACCGTCCAGCGGTTTACAGTGGCTAAACTTTGGTTAGAAAACCCATCCATAGATTCTGTTTTCCATCTTAAAGCATTGTAAATGTCGTTCCCTTGACTAAATGAAAACACTGCCGATAAGGTGATTTTCTTATAAGTAAATGTATTATAGACCATTCCCGTAAAATCTGGGTTAGGATCACCAATTACCACTCTATCATCTTCGTTGATGACATTATCAGAGCCATTCGTGTTTACGAATCGAACATCACCAGCAACAAAAGGCTGTTCAAAACCTTTAAGATCTCTCCATACCAAACCATCAGTAGATGCCTCGGTTGCATTGTTATAAATACCATCTGTTTGGTAACCATAAAACAAGCCTAATGCGCTTCCTTCTTCATTTAAAATAGTTGCATTTATGCCTGCAACATCAATAATCTGTCTCGCCCCAGGAAGGGATGTGATTTCATTTTTATACTTAGATATATTACCACCAATATCCCAACTAAAGCTAGGCGTATTAAATACACGGGCATTCATGCTAAATTCTAGCCCAGTATTTTTTAGTTTTCCATCATTTGACATATAGTTCCCTTTACCATAAACGGGATCTAATTGCGTAGTATTAAGCAATCCATCTGTTACGTTATTAAAGTAATCGAAATTAAACGATAAGCGCTCATTAAACAAACCTAGATCCAAACCTAAGTTAGCCTTAGTGGTTTCTTCCCATCTAATAGAACTGTTAGCAATATTGCCGTTTACAAGACCCGCACCCTCTAAAAATCTTCTAGAAACAAAGTAAGATTCCGCATTATAATTGCCAATACCATCATTACCCGTTAAGCCATAACTGGCGCGCAATTTAAGTTTATCTATAGCAGCATAATCGTTCATAAAGGTTTCTGAAGAAATTAGCCAACCTGCACTAACAGCAGGAAAGATGCCAATAGGCTTATCATCTCCAAAACGAGATGAAGCATCGGCAGAAATATTATAACTTACAAAGTATTTATTTAAGAACGCATAGTTTGCATTACCGTAAATAGAACCATACTTCCAATTCCCTATACTACCTGATGTTACATTCGTTAATTTATCGCCACCATCCAAGGATGTAAACTGGTCATCTCCAGAGTTACCGCTTATAGAGTATGAGTTTTCGTATTGATTTGTATTAAACCGAAATCCTAAGTTTACCGAAAAATCATGAATATCATTTACATTGTGTTTATAGTTAAGTCTCGTATCATTATAAAATGCAAACAAACTTTCGGCATTTACTTTTGATGTTCTATACAGTGCATCACCAAAATCATTATATTCTGTAGAAAGTCCTAAATCTGGTAAAAACACATTTTGTCTGTTTTTTATGTAATTAACCCCTACTAAGGAATGAACATTTACTTTTTCTGATATTTTGTATCCAAAATCTAAATGGCCATATAAGTTATAATCCTTCGCTTGAAAGGTTGCATTATCTATAATAGCTCTAGGGTTACTAAACCCACCTATATTGTCTATATCCTCATAAGATTCTGTTACAACCCCATCTGCGTTTGGTATAAACGGCGATAAAAAAGGCGCCTTATTAAGTGCTGAAAAAATAGGCGACGTACTTAATAAACCATCATCAAATAAGTTACGCGTTGTATAACTTACACTTAGATTTGTTTTTAAAGACAACCTTTCTGTAATGCTCGTTTCTGCATTAAAACGTGTTGTAAACCTATTAAAATCGGCATTAGACAACACACCTTGATTGGATGAGTAACCAATAGATAAGCCATATTTTGCCACCTCATCTCCTCCAGTAACCCGTAAGTAATATTCGTTTACAAAGTCGTTACTAAAAACTTCTTTTTGCCAATCTGTAGCGTTATGATACTTTTGATAATCTTGAAAAGCAGTATTTTCATTAAAGAAAGGCAAGTTACTTATCTGGTTACTTGTATAAAGGCCCGAGTTATTCAATTGATTGGATAAATAAGAACGATATTGATTATTGTTCATCATAGGCAGGTTTTTTGGTGCAAAATTTAAACCACCTTGAACATAAAAATCTATTTTAGTTGATACATCGCTAGTTTTATTCGTTTCAATAAGTATAACGCCGTTAGCCCCTCTTGAACCATATATAGATGCCGCATCTTTTATTACGGTTATATTAGCAATATCCTTTGGATTCATATCCGATAGCGGATCGTAACTATAGCCGTTTATTAATGTATTATTAGTAAATGTATTGGTTTCAAGCATCATTCCATCCACAATAATTAAGGGCTGGGTCGATCCGTTTAAGGTATTATACCCTCTAATAAAAATATTGGCACCAATTCCAGGAACACCTGAGCGCATTATGGCTCTAGTACCACTTATTTCGCCATTTAATATATTGGCAACAGACTCTTTTGGTGTAGATATATCTACTTTTTTAGTATCTATGGCACCCACAACCGATGTGTTTGATTCTTGTCCTAAAGGCATATGAACTGTTTTATAATAAGAATTGAAGTCGTTATTATAAATAGCTATTTCCACATTCTTGCGTCCTTTTAACGCTACCTCTTTTGTTCGGTAATTAGGACTGCTAATTGTAAGGGTTGCTCTTCCATCTGGAATTTCTATAGAAAACTTACCGTTTTCATCTGTTAGTACAGATGAAAAAGAACCTATCCTAACATTTATTCCCGCCAATTCTTTCTTATTGGCCGCATCTATCACCGATCCTGTTACAGTATTCTTAGATTTAACCTGTGCTTGTAGTGCAAAAGTAATCCCCAAAAATAAAATACAAAAAAGGATATACGTGTTTTTTAATTTCATCATAGTCAGATAATAATTCATGTTAATATTTAGTTGGTCTATTCTACTGGAACTAGTTCTGCGTAATCAATGCCAAATCTGCGATCATATAGTATCAACTCAGGCTCACTAACATCCACAAACACCTTTAGCTTTACAGCAAAGTCGTTGTTCTCCTCTTGGTTTATGTATACTGGTATCGTGTAGGTGTCTCCTATCTGAACAACATTATCCTCCTGATTACCCACTACAACAAATGGTATTTGATGAACCACTTTGTTTTTATCCGCATCTGTATAGCTAAACTCAAATCTCAATTTAGTCTGTTTAGAAGCGCCTACAGGCACAAATTTAAGGTTCAACTTATAACGTGCGGACAATACATTTGTAAACGCTATTTCAAAGTAATTGTTCGTTTGCGCTGCATTTGGATTTTGATCTAAGCTCACAATATTATAAAACTGACCTGAAGCAGAGGTACTAAATTTTTTCTGAACGTTTAAAGCTAATACATCGCCAATAGTTCTTCTTTCTGAGTTTTCTACTTCATAACGAATCGCTTTATAAATAACATCTTCAGGATTGTAATTTAACTCATTAACAACAAACACATTCCCATTACTTAAAGAGACGTTTTCAGTTATATCGCTTGGGTTTAATGTGACTAAACTCCCTTTAGTAGTATAAACCGGAGCACCACTTAAGTTATCGGCATCTAATCCAATAAAATTTAGATTACTAAAAATGGTTCTGTTTGTATTGGCTTTTATAGAATCTTCAATAGGATAGTTATAATACTCTTTAAATCTATTATAAATTCCCGTATAAGCAGGTTCTGTTAAACCAACAAAGGAGTAACGTTGTTCTTCCGAACTTAAATCCCCAATCGTTTTAAAAAAGGTGTTTGATGGAACAAAAATAGAATCATAAACCGCTTGCCCTAATGAATTGGTCCCTACCTTAACACTGTTCTGTTGGTCGAAAACCGTTTCATTATATTGAGAAAAAAACGTTAGCAATGAAGGAAATTCACTTGCATTATCATTCAGATAGCCCCAAATATTTGGGCTCACCTCTAAAACCTCGTTAATTGTATGTACAACACCATTGGAAGCCAATATATCTTTTTCTATAAGATTTAAACCACCAAAAGTTGACCCCCCCGTTGTATTATTAAATTCAATATATTTATTATTGAACATTTTAACAAGCGCTTCTGGGTTACTTGATGTGTTATAAGAAAACGAACTGATATGATTTCCTATAAGTTCTTTTAACAGGTCTGGATCATTTAGCACCTCACTAGAAACCTCTGAAAACCCTGCATTTGTTGGAGCCCAAACGGTAAACGCTTGAGAGGTTTTTAATTGACTGCTATACCCCGTTTGTTCTAAATACCCAACAAACGTTGAATACTCTGGGTTTTCAGACAATACGGTGAATATGCTTTTTTCCAATCTCTCGTCTTGCTGATCGTAGTGCTCGTCCCATGCCTCTTCTTTACAGCTTACTGTAAAGAAGATACAAACGACTACCAGTAATCGACTGAAATTATATACGTGTTTGTTTTTATTTTTCATTATAAATTCTTTAGTTATCTTTTTGATTAATTCACAGGAATTCTATTTTTTAACCGTCTCCCTAATTGTCTGCTCCTGGAGGACATTCTGAAGGATCTGCTGGAGCATTATCCACAACAGGTATAAACTCGATAAAATCTAGAGGACTCCCCCCCGCTTTTATAGCTTGAAACCGAACAGTATGCCTTTTTTGCTCAGAACACAGCAACTCTTTAGTTACAATGAACCTAATTTTATTACTATTGTCATATTGATTGGCCCCCGTATTATCTGTAATACATTTATAACCGTGACGCCAGCCATTAGATTCCATAACAGCTTCATCTGGCCACCCTATACTGGTTCCTTTTTTTGTCATGTCATAAACAGAACCAATAGGCTCACCATCCCAATATACTTGTAAAATAGCTCTAGCATTATTACCTCCATTCCCTAGTACTAACATTTCGTATTTTCCTTTAGGAAGAACAGGGGTGTCAAATTCAATCCAAGAATACCCACCAACATCAAATACAGAGTTTCTAAAGTTTTGCTCCTTTCCTCTTCTCCAAAAACGCTTATTCCCTTCTGGAAACCATCGTATGTTCTCATAAGTTGTACTGGGATAATTTGTACCACTTTTAACAAGGCCAGATTGGTATTCTGGTTGATCTGTTACAAGATCAAATATAATATGCTTGGCTTTTGGTGTAAAAATGGGCATTTCTTTATTGACCGTGTGGTATACTCCATTTTTAGCAGGGTAATTACTCTGCGCTGCAATTAAAGAGGTCCAGGTATCATTTACACCTGTTTCGCTTTCATTAATTTTAAGTTCTTTGTCTGTTTTAAACGCTTTCCATGCATTTCTTGGCAATACTGTATTAACAAAACCATCTGTTGGAAAGTTTCTGGAATACAAGAAATTTTGAGTGGCATGATACGCTACGAATCTATTTAACTCGTTCTCAGGGTTAGTATAGTCTGTATCTCCAGGGGAGTATTTATTGGCCAGATCTTGAAAGGAATGAATCCCATTTTCAGCATAAACCGCATCAGACTCTGCTAAAATGGTAACATTACTTTTTGCACCAAATTCATTAAAAATAACCGAAAATGTGTCATAATACCCTGTTTGCTTTAAGGCATCCACAAAAATAGTATGCTCACCCGCTTTATCCATAACTACAGGAACTGGGTCTACATAAGGATCTAATACCCCATCAATGGTGTGTATAATACCATTTGTAGCTTTAATATCATATACCTCTAAACCTACTTCTCTATTAATTTCCACATTGGCTATCCCGCCACCCTTTAAAAACGACGTGGTAAGGTAATCTCCCGTAAAAGTAGTATCCGCAAGCCTTCCTTCTACAAAACCACTTGTACCTCTACCAGAAGGGATGGTGTGAAATTTAACAACCACCTTTAAAAACTCAATATCTTCAGGAGAAGTAATCTCACTTACAGATTCTACATTAAATTTTTCTTTTATATAGGCTTTAACCGCTGCATTTGTAGGCGTAAAACTCGTATAGTTCCCATAACTCTTAAAGGCATTATAGAGTTCTGTTTTTTGAAGAATTTCAACATAAGAAGAAAACACCTCTGGATTAGACTCCAATGTTTGAATAATCGTCATATCATCACTAGTAAAAAATGTAGTTCCATCTAGACTATCGTTACAGCCCATTATGGATAGCATCATAAACACAATACCTCCTATCCAAGCAATAAATTTATTTGTTTTCATAGTTTTTTACGTTTTAGTTTGTGTAATAAGGATTTTGAATCAAGTTAGGATTCAAATTAATCTCATTTTGATAAATAGGCAGATAATACGACTCTTTATCAGAAAAGTAGCTCAAAATTTGATCATAATCATCGGGACCAGCTTTCTCTATAGCTAAATCCAATATAAGATATTGGTTTTCAAAATTATTTCGTTTTGCAAAGCGCAATAAATCGTACCATCTTTTACCTTCAAAAGCAAATTCTTTTTGGCGTTCTTTCAACAAGGCACTTAACAAATCTCCTTCCAATATATTAACATCCAGAGGGGCTCCTGTAGCACGCTCTGCTACTTGATTCATGAGCGCATAAGCCCTATTTAAATCTTTGTTTTCTGTAGATAAAATATAGGCTTCGGCTTGCATTAACAAAACATCGGCATATCTATAAAAAATAAGCGTGTTATAAAACTGATCTGAAGCTCTATAAAAACCAAGATTATTTACTCCTGCATATTTAAAAACACTATTGTACGCTATATCGAAAGTTGCAAGGTCTTCCCTTACATCATCTGGAAATTCTCGATACAATTCTTGTATTCCGCTATATGGTGCATAGATTGGGTTAACATAGTAAAATGAATTTTTTAAAGTGGCATTGATCTCGCTAAATTGAAGTTCAAAAATCCCTTCACTAGAATTGCCTTCGAAAAATATGTCATTAAACCAATCGGCACCATTAACCAAATTATACTTATTTAAACCTATAAGCCTGTTGGTTGCATCTATACATTTATCGTACTGTTCATTCCATAAATAAATATCGGCAAGTATTGCCAATGCAGCACCTTTTGTCATTTTTCCTTTATCATGTGCAGCAGATTGTGCAAACCCTAAACTAAGTCCGCTAACAGCTCCCTCTAGATCTGCAGTAATTTGAGTTATAATTTCCTCCTCCGTGTTTTTGGCTGGATAAAAATCTACTGCGGTACTTGATGTAGCCGTTAATACTAATGGTACTTCTTTAAAATTTTTAACGAGTATGGTATAAACCAAGGCACGAATGGTTATGGCTTCAGCCTTAATCCTTTTTAGTTCTTGCTCAGAAAAAGACAAGTCATTTGCTTGTGCTTGATCGGCAAAAGTGAGCACCAAATTACAATGGTTAATGGTTTTGTAGAAAACATTCCAATTAACGAATCCGTTACTAGGAAACATGTAGTTTTTCATCATGTTTAATTGGTCGTTTCCTGCTCGTACAGAAACCAGCATATCACCTCTTAATTCTCCCCATAATAAGGCTCTATCTGTAAAACCAGACTGGTTCATGGAAGCATAGCAACCTGCAAGGGCTGCAGATACCTGCTCTTTATTCTTCCAAAACTCCTGCTGTATCAAACTATCTTCTGGTTCCAATTCCAAATAACTATCACATGAAAATAATGTTATAAAAAGCATTGGAATGATGGCGTATATTTTAATTATGTTTCGTTTCATAATATTTTTTAAATTTTACAATTTAGAATGTCAAATTAACCCCTAGCGTTATTTGTTGAGATCTTGGGGTTTGGCTATCGTCAAAACCAACTTCTTTCCAGTCACTACTATTTCCTGTTTCAGGATCTGGACCAGAGTATTTCGTAAAGGTCAATAGGTCTGTTCCTGTTATAAACAACGATGCATTATAAAAGTTGATTTTCTCTACAAATGCCTTTGGCAAATCGTATTTGAATGTTAGAAATTTCATTCTTAAAAATGAAGCGTCTTCAAGGAAACGATCGGAACCCAATGTGTTTACAGGACTATTAAAAACAGCTCTTGGGATATCGGTAACATCACCTTCAAATCTCCAACGGCGTAAAACGGCTGTATTTTGGTTATCATAGTTAGACATGCTTTCGGTTTCCATTCTAGCTAAGTTTATAACCTTTTGGTTATACCTAAAATTAAAGAAAGCATTTAGGCTAAAGTTCTTATATCGAATAGTTGGTCCAAAACCACCATACAATAAAGGGTTTGCATTCCCTAAGTACACCACATCTAAATGATCTATACTCCCATCATTATTCACGTCTTCATACCTCGCTTCTCCTGCTTGAAAAGCTCTGTTTTTATTAAACACCATTGTTTTGGGCTCTCCGTTTAAATCGTATATAACCCCTCCGTTTTCATCAAGTGCAGCCAAATCATCACTAGAACTATACACCCCCAGATAACGATAACCATAAAATGACCCAATAGGATTTCCTTCTTGAATTCTTTTTAGATATCCATTAGGGCCTGTAGCTAACGGATCGCCATCTTCAGTGTCCTGCGCATCAGATATTTTTGTAATAAGGTTTTCATTACGTGCAATGTTAAAGTTAAACTCTAAAGAGAAATCTTGATTCTGAATCAATTTTGTTCTTACGCTAAGCTCAAATCCTCGATTCGTAATATTACCAAGGTTAAGAAACGGAACATTTGAAAAACCAGAAGTTGAAGGAATTGCCGTATTTTTACTCAACAGATCTTTAGTTTCTTTTTCATAAAATTCTAAATCGCCACTAATGCGGTTATTAAAAAAGGAATACGTAAGCCCTAGATTTTTTTGTATAATCGTTTCCCACCTTAAATCGGTTAATTCCATATTGTCTGGCAATACAGGGCGTTCACCAAGATAATTATAATTATAAGTAGAATAGGTATTGTACTGACCATAGTTAAAATTGGGCGAGTTACCGTTTACACCATAACTACCTCTTATACCCAACTCGTCAATAAATTCAAAAGATTTCATAAAAGGTTCATCGGAAAGTATCCATTTAGCCGCTATACTAGGAAACGTTCCATATCTGTAACTACTCCCAAATTTAGAATTCCCTTCTGAGCGAATACCTCCACTTAAAATATAACGATCTAAAAACTGATAATTGAAGGCAAAGTTATAAGCCAATGATCTGTTTTGCGTAAACGATGACGATAATTCGTTTCCAGATCCTTCTATTCTGGTTTGCGCAATAGGCGTTTGTATTAAACTACTAGGTGAATTACTGGTTATTGCAGAATAGCCCTGACTTGTTTTCTCATACGTTTGTATAAGCCCACTTGCAAAAACAGAATGATCATCTCCTAAGTTAGGGTTCCAAACTACTTTATTTTCAGTACGCATTACAAAAAACTCTGCATCGGCAAATCTAGCTTGGTTGGCATTAGAATTTGTCCATGACGCCCCAAATCCAGATTCGGGAACAAAATTTGATGATTTGTCTGTATTGATGTCAAATGCCACATAACCATCATACATCAATTGCTTTGTAGCTTTGTATCGTACTCTAAAGATTGGAGATATTCTATTATTTTCAGTATTGGTTGTGGATAACTCTGCCATAGCAAGTGGATTATAATAACTTGACCCATTCCCTTGAAAAGCATCAACAGGTGTAAAATACACATCGGTTGGGTTTCCAAAATTATCCAATTCATAAATAGATTGATTAGGCATTTTCTTTAATGCCAACTCTCTTACGCCTACTTTGTTTAAAGTAAAAGACCTGTCTAAAGACCCGTGACTATAAGACAACTCTGATGAAATAGAAAGTTTATCTGAAATATTATAATCCAAAATAGCTCGTGTAGTAAATTGTTGTAACCCTGTACCTATAGTGGTTCCCTGTTGGCTTTTATAACTTCCAGAAACACGGTATGCAGACTTCTCACCACCGCCAGAAACACCCAAAAAGTTTTCGTGTGTGTAACCTAATTGCGTTATTTCGTCAATCCAATTCACATTCTTGTTGTACAAATTATAGTTTTCATAATTTGGATCATACTCGATTTGCGGACGACTTACTACATCGTTTACAGCCGTAAGTTCTTCTTTAATTAAGGTTGAATATTGATCTCCATTCAACATAGGGATCCCTTTAGGCTGCCATCCCACACTACCTTTGTAACTATAAGAAAACCTTGCAGGCCCTTTAGCACCTCTTTTGGTTTTAATAAGCAAGACACCATTTGCCGCACGAGATCCATATTGAGCAGTTGCAGCAGCATCCTTTAACACTGAAATTTCTTCAATATCATCAGGAGACACACCAATCATGGCTGCATATTGTTGTTCATCGGCAGACCCGAAATCGAAAAGAGCATCGATTTCTGTTTCAAAAGGCACCCCATTAATTACAATTAAAGGCTCGGAAGAAGCATTAAGGGAAGAGGTTCCACGAATCCTGATAGACATACCAGCTCCTGGCTCTCCAGAACTAGCTACGATATCTACACCACTTAAACGCCCTTGCAGTTGATCGACAATACCAGCAGAAGCAGTTTCACTTATGTCTTTCATATCTACAGTTTCAATAGCGGTGGCTATTCGGCGTTTAGAGATTTCAAAATCTCCTGTAAAAACTTTTCTTGTGCCACGTATTAAGACAGCATCTAACTCTGCTAAATCTTCTTTTAATGCAATATTAATTTGGGCTTGTTTTCCTGGCACCATTTCTTTGGTAACAAATCCTACATAAGAAAACGTTATAGTATTATTTGGGTTTTTAATTTTTAATGAATAGTTACCATTGAAATCTGCAACAACACCGTTAATTATACGATTGTTTTTATCCTTCTCTGCAATTGTTGCTCCTGTTAAGGGCTGTCCATCTGACTCTGATGTGATTACACCTGTAATAATAGTTTGAGACTGAGCCGACATGTTGTACATTGAAAACAATGTAAACACTATTATTAAGGCATAGGAATATGACTTGTGTTTATCCTTCATATTAATCAAGCTTTTATATTTTCTAATTTAAATAATTTCCAATTTCGTGAATCACCACTCGTTTTGATAGTAGATTAGTCACACTTCCCGTTTGGGTTATAATAGCTCCTGTAGCTGGTTTTTTTACGGTTAAATTTGATGTGGCATGGTCGTTTTCAAATACATACTGCTCGTAAACCGGCACAAAGTCTATTACCTTACTAAAGTACATAGACGAAAATGTTCCCGATGTACTGCCATCTGTAGCGATAGCTTGCTGTATAAAATGTCTTTTAACAAAATTTAAAAGGTCTTGTTTAGCAATGGCCAGCTCTAAAGGTGTTAAGCCACCTAGAGCACTTGGATCTACAATGACCCCATCTGCAATAGCTTGGTTAACCGCATTGTTATTTGGTGCCAATAAAGTAAATGTGCGTGACAGGTTTAAGAAACTTATCAATTTATCATCTGCAACATCGGGTATAGCAACTATAGCGTCTGCTGCTGTAAGCACGTCAATGAATCTCGAAAAAGTGGCCGACTCATCAACCAGTGCACCGTATGTAAACTTTAAAGGTCTCTCTATGGCACGAGACATATCATAAAACCTACCATTATCTGTATCTCTAACCGACTCTACTAATGCAGGGGCATTTGCCGTAAAGTTACCGCCACCAGAGACTCTGTCTCCTTGAGATGCATAGATAAACTCCCCACTTTTTGTTTGATAATAGTTATTATCATTAAGGTCTACATGACGCTCAACAATTTGATTAAGAACAATGTCTTGTAATGTAGTTGCAACATAACTCAAATCTGCAGCCGAAGGTTTGGTAGCACTAGGATCGGGGTAAACACGATTATTTGAACCATCGGGATCTCCAAACACTTCCATATATACCTCTGAATTCGGGTCCACCATTAAGTCTGTACGCACTGTGATTTTTCGAGTAGCACTATTAGGATCGGCTATTAATTGAAATTGATCATTCTTAATTCCGAATATCGAAAATTGCGACCCTTTACTTTGTAACGCATTATCGATTCCCGCATCCTGTACCGCCTTTAACATGATGGTGTAATTAGGGTCTAATAACAAGGGGCCTATTATGGTTGAAAAATTAGCATTGGTGTATACTTTGTCTACACCGACAAAGAACCCATTACTACAAAACTTTCGATCCACAACATCTTCTAACTTGTAGTCTACAGCACTTAACCCTACATTTAAAACACCTCCTTGGTTACTAGGGGCAATATCCCAAAAATCGGTAAAGAAAAATGTGCTAAGGAATTTACCAAGAACATCTAAAGGCATATCATCATAAGACGTATAAAACTGACCTAAAACACTATCGCCCATCAAGTACTGCTCTAGAGCATCGTTTGTAGGCACGACTAAACCAGTTGCATTTGCCAATGTTCTATCAACATTATTAAGCAATTTTGGGTACGCTTCATCATTAGGCCCAAAAGGGAGCAAGTTTGCTGTTATTCCTGTTTTATGTATTAAATAATAAACCGTTTCTACTTCTCCAGTAACTTCATTTACTATTTCTCGATCGTCTAAGTATGCAAAACGATTTATTAATTTTTTAAAAAGTGTATATTTATCTCCATATTCTTCTGAAGTAAGGTTTTGATATAAATTCTTTTTGGGTTCTATAACTTTATCTAAAGCATATATCATCCCGTTCTCTGCTATAATATTAGTTTGCGAAACGTTTGCTTCAAATACCTTCATACCGTCTGGGGTAAAAGTTTCACCGGGAAACATAAAGGAGTAATCTGATGTTTCGAAACGTGGCTTCGCATCAAAATAAGGCTGAAGAAAATAGGTAGTGGGCTTAATTCTCCCACCACTTTGGTCCACTCTATATGTTCCTGGAGCCACATAATGATTAGGATCGGGGTATGGGTTAGGAAGCTCCACCTCTGTATTCACTTCTATAATAGAATCGCGATACAGTGTTTCACGTTTAAAACTATTTCCTGCATAAAACCCTTTATCATAATAAGTTAAAGTTGTCGTATTCCAACCACTGATAATAATTGAGTATTGGACTAAATGCAACAACCTATCAGCTGGGATATCGTTAACAGACATGTAATTTTCTTCCTGCATGAACTTTTCAAAAGCTTCATCGGTTGGAGCAAAAACAGTAAAAGACCCACCTTTTAATAAAGGCTCTTTATATTCTGTTTTATCAAGGCACTGCAAGTAATAATTAAACGTCCCCATCGATTCGAGTTGTTGATATATCGTCCCTGCCAAGTTTTCTGGTCGGGCGTATTCAAGCGAATCTGGCCTGCAACCAAAAGTGGCCATAATTACAAATGCCAGCATTGTAATCAAACCGTTTTTTTGCTTCATTTTTTTTCTCATATTTAGTTTAGCTTTGTTAGTAATAATTTTAAATATTTTATGTAATAATTTAAAAAAACAACATGGGTAGGTACTTGTTTTTTAGAATAGCTTCTAGGGGTATAAGCTAGTTTCATAAAAAGGTTAAAGCAAAGTTAAAATGCATATCATGCTTCACTATAAACTATAATGCAATGATGATAAATTATCAACCATTTTAGTTAATTATCACATAAAACCATCAGAATAATGCAACAAAAACACAATTTTTAAACAAAAAAACAAATAAGAGTGTTATAGAAACGTTAAAACTTACCTCGTAAAAACCACACCAAAAGTTACAAAATTTAACGTTTTTATAAGATTAAATATTTGTTTGTTTCAAGACAAGCTATTTATGTGTGTGTGTTTTTTAGAAGCAAAACACCTTTACAACCCTCTATTCTCTATATATAAGCAAAACAACCAACAAGCACTAAGCATTTTATTTTCAATAATAAAATCCCACCTTAACCCTTGCTTTACTTCATCACCACAATAGCACAGCCCTTTAAAAACACAACATCTTATATCTTACTCAAAGCACATATACTATTATATTTTCAAAACTATTTTATAACCTATAATACTTCTGAATTCACTACTATAATCATGGACAGAAACCCCAACTCACTAAGCCGATTCCCGCATGCATAGTCCAAATCAAGAAAACAAAACCCTAAAATGACTCATAGTTTATCATCATTGCACAATAGCTTCAACCCATTTAATTACATTGTTTCTAGATTTGTGTCAACACTAAATATAAATTTCAATAACTCATTAAAAAACTTATTAAACTCAAATTAATTACAAACTAAAAATGACATTTTTATGACTAAATTAAAACACATTCAGATTAATCTGAAAATTTTCGCAAGCCTATTCTGGGTAATGGGAGTGCTATTTAGCGGAGCCTTTTCTCAATTACATGCGGCTTCGCCAACCACTATAGTAGACGAGCAAAATAAAACGATTAGTGGTTCTGTTGTTAGTGCAGAAGACGGAATGGGCATCCCAGGGGTTAACATTATAGTAAAAGGAACCTCTACTGGAGCTGTTACAGATTTTGATGGAAAATACAGTATCAGTGTGCCATCAAACAATGCTGTGCTAGTTTTTTCTTATATGGGCTATGTAACCCAAGAAATAACCACAGGAGGCAACTCGACAATAAATGTTACCATGCAACCAGATATCGCCGCTTTAGACGAGGTGATTATTGTAGGTTTTGGTACCCAAAAGAAAGCGACCCTTACAGGCTCTGTGGTACAAGTAAAAGGTGACGATATTTTAAAAGGCAAGGGAACCTCTAACGCCACTTTAGCTTTACAGGGTGAAGTACCAGGTTTGGTCGTTACCAGAACGACAGCTCGCCCAGGGAACGAAGGCTCTAATATTAAAATTCGGGGCGATATTTCTGTAAATGGAATTTCACCGCTTATAATCGTAGATGGTTTAGAAATACCAGAATGGCAGCTTGCCACCATTAATGCAAATGATATAGAAAGTTATTCTGTATTAAAAGATGGTGCAGCGGCAATATATGGTACAAAAGCAGCCGGTGGTGTTATTTTGGTTACTACTAAAAAAGGGAAACAAGGTAAAATGAAAATTAGCTATATAGGTGAAACCCAAGTCAACTTTTCTGGGGACATGCCTGTTGCAGGTATGCAAGAATGGGGAGAACTATATCTTCAAACGCTTAATAATGATACGTTTCCTTACCTAGACAACGACGGTATCATGCAACAATCTACAGGAACATTAAGATTAGGCCTAACTCGAGAAAATTATGAAGCTATAGCCAATGGTACTTTTCCATTAGCGCCAGACACCTTTTTTCTTGGCGGAAAAGAGCAGCGTTTTGCCGATGTGGACCAATTTGATGCGGTATATGGCACAACAATTTCCAAAAGACACAACCTATCAGCTTCTGGAGGTAATGAAAATGCTACTTACAGAACATCTGTTAGCTATTCTGATGAGCGCTCTCCAGTATCCTTTGTTTATGATGGTGCTAAAAAATACAACTTCCGTACCAACCTTACTTATAAAATAAGCGACTTAATAAAAACAGAGTTTAATATCTCTTATGACAATAGGATTGTAGACGAACCTACTTTAGGTGTAGGGGAGTCTATTAACGATATGAATATTTTCCCACTTTATAATCCCCAAGGACAATACTACGATATTTTTGGTGGTAACAACATCCTTTCTAGATTAGATGAAGGTGGACGTACAGTAACTGACGAGAAAATATTTCGTTTAGGTGCTAAATTAACACTGGATTTAGATCAATACGCAAAAGGCTTATCTTTAACGTACTTTGGCAACATGAGCTCACGTAATGGTCTTCGATCTGAAAGAAAAAAATCTGTTACAAATTACGATTGGTACGGAGACCCTAATGTAGGCGTGTCTAAAAACACACTACTTAACTCGTTTATTAAATTGTATGAGACTCAAGTCGATTTCCAAAACCATGTCATACAAGCCAATTACGAACGATCTTTTGAAAAACATAATTTCTCTGCAATGCTAGGTTTAACCGCAGAAGAACAACAGATAAATAGATATTTTACAAGCCGTTCTAATATGGCATCTGATGATTTAGATGATATTAACACCGGTGATGTTACGAAACAAATTACAGGAGGCTCACAAAAACAAACTAATGGTTCTACATTCAACTCTGGAGCTGAGGCAACAGGCTTGGTATCGTATATAGGGAAGATTAATTACGATTTTGATGGTGTTTTTCTTTTAGAAGCCTTAGGCCGTCGTGATGGATCGTCTCGTTTACATCCTGATTATAGATGGAAAAACTTTTACAGTGGCTCGGCAGGTGTTAACTTGCACCGCTTAAGCTTTGTTGAAGATTTAGATATTTTCAACAACCTAAAGTTCTACACCTCTTATGGTGAAACTGGTTCTGTTACCGGTATTGGTGCTTATGATTATATTTCTGAAATAAGTGCAGGTTCTACTGTATTTGGTTCTACACCAACCCAAAGCAATACCGCATGGATTGGCAGCTTAATCTCTACAGACCGTACGTGGGAGCGTGTTGCAACCACAAACTTTGGTATTGATTTTGCGGTACTTAATAACCGTTTAAAAGGTGTTGCAGAAGTATTTAACCGCACCAATAACGATATGTTAATTTCGGTAACCTACCCACAAGTACTGGGCGCTACAGCACCTAAAACCAACAGTGGTGATTTTACCAGTAAAGGTTGGGAACTTTCTTTAAACTGGAGAGATCAAATAGGAGACTTTAAATACAATGTAGGTGCTATGCTTTGGGATAGTAAAAGTGAAATTACTCGCATGGACGGCGCCACCTCTATAGCTCCTGGAGAGAACAAAACTGTAGAAGGCAGACCCATTAACGCCATTTACGCTTACAAAACAGATGGCTTTTTACAAAACGACCAAGAAGTATTAGAGTATTATAATAATCTTGGTTTTGTAAACCCAACCGATCAAACCCAAATGATAGAAGGGTCATTAATTCCAGATTACAGAACCTTAAACCGCTTAACACCTGGTAGTGTTAAACGTATAGACACCAATGGTGACGGCACGATTACTTCAGACGACTTAGTTTATATGGGAGATGCAAATCCTCATAATAGTTTCGGCATCACTTTAGGTCTTGAGTATAAAGGTTTTGATTTTAGTGCTTTCTTTCAAGGTGTTGCAAAGCAAAACATTGTACGTACAGAAACCTTGGCTTACCCTTGGAAACGTTGGTGGCAAAACCAAAACATTTCATTTATAGATTCCTCTTGGACTCCAGAGAATACAAGTGCTGAACAACCTGTAATCTCAATGAATAGCTATCGTAATAACTGGAATTACGCCCATACAAATGATGTTAACATCATTAAAGCAAGCTACATGCGTGCTAAAGTAATTTCATTAGGTTACAGCTTACCTTCTTCTTTAATTGAAAAAGCAGGTATCGAAAGACTTCGCTTGTCTATAACTGGTAACGATTTATTTGTTATTTCTAACGTAAAAGACGGCCTAGATCCAGAAGCAGGGAGCAACTCTGTTACAGGTAATGTAATACCTTTTACCTCTACGTTGATTTTTGGCCTAGAACTTAACTTTTAAAAAAAATTAAACACATGAAAAATATAAATATAAACGTGAAAACGCTATTTTTATCTCTACTCCTCTCAGGCTTTTTCCTTGTGGGTTGTGAGCAATATTTAGATCAAGACCCTCAAGACTCTGTAACTGAAGCAGTATATTTTAAAACAGCAGAACAATTTGAAAATGCTTCAAATTATTTTTACACACGTCTTTCATATGAAGACATAGAAGAAGCCAGTGATCTCTCAGGAAACTACACCACACCAGATTACGGACAAGGCCTTATAGCGCCAGTAGACTCAGATGATATTTGGAAAAAAAATTACAGCTATTTACGAGCACCCAATCAATTAATTGAAAAAGCTGTAGATTTTCCTGGTGACCCATTAGATATTTCTGCGCCAGTTGGAACTGCCTACTTCTTTAGAGCTTGGCACCATTTCACTCTACTTCAGCGTTTTGGTGGTGTCCCTATCGTTACACGCGCTCTTGATGTAAGCTTTGAAGAGCTTTATGCACCAAGAAATAGCCGTTACGAAGTTATATTTCAAATATTGTCCGATTTAGATGTTGCCATTGCAAAGTTACCAACCGCAAATAATGTAGAACAAGGAAAAATTTCTACTGAAGCAGCAAAGGCTTTCAAAGCCCGTGTATTGCTTTATGAAGGGACTTGGGACAAATATGTTGGTGAAGCTACAGATGGTGATGGCATTAACTCTGGTGCAGGATCTGCAAAACCTGCTGGATACCCAAACACAACCGCCATGCTAACCGAGGCCAAGCAATTGGCTCTAGAGATTATCAACAGCGGTGCATACGAATTATGGGACCAACGCAGTGCTTTAGGAGAAGACCACTTATTCTACTTGTTTAACTTAGAAGAAGGTTCCAATCCAATTGGGCTTACAAAAGCGGACAATAAAGAGTTTATCATTCAAGCCGTTTACGATTTTTCTTTTAGAAATCTAAACAAAAATACGTCTCATGCTAAACCCGTAACTCCTTCACGGGAGCTAATGGACACTTATTTATGTATTGACGGACTGCCCGTTCAACACTCTCCTTTATTCCAAGGATATGATAACATGACGGACGAGTTCCAAAACCGTGATTTTCGTTTAAAAAGTTTCGTTAAGGAACCTTTAAAAGAATATTGGGGCCGTGGTAATTCTATAGACGGAGGTGGCGCACAATACGACAAAACATTTGCGACAAGTGGCGTTAACTTTGATTATCGTTATGTGCCAGAATTATCTACCATTAGTGTGGGTAGAAATATAGGATACCAAGGACGTAAATTTGTTTCCGAGCAAAAGAATAGAGAAGGAAATTCTGCATCTCCTAACTGGCCTTTATTGCGTTACGCAGAAGTATTGCTTATTTACGCAGAAGCTACAGTTGAACTAGGTAATGGAGCCATCTCTGATGCTGACCTCGACATCTCTATTAACAAGATAAGAGAGCGTTCTGGAGTAGCTCCTCTAACCAATGCTTTAATCGCGCCATTTACCGACCTAAACATGTTGGGAGAAGTTCGTCGTGAACGTTCAATAGAGCTATTTGGTGAAAATGTTCGTTTTGACGATTTAATGCGTTGGGGAATTGCTGAAGATGAGTTAAACAGAACCGTAAGTTTAACCTACATAGCAGGTACAGAGTACGAAACCGCAGACAACCCTAAAAACCCAAGCAGTAAAATTTATAATCCCAATGGTTTCCCTTTAGGATTGACAACATCAGAAATAAGCGTTTCAACCTATTCTGGTATTGCTACAACCAAACCTGGCGCTCTAATTCTTGATATTGGCGCTAACCGTAATTGGACAAAAGCACGTTATTTAAGCGGCATTCCTATTGATGAAATGAAATTAAATCCTGAATTATTACAAAATCCAGGATGGTAGTTTACTTGAAGTAAACAATAATATTTGTTTAAGTTAGTTGTTTAGTTTGACAGCTGTGGGCACAAAAAAAAGCTCACAGCTGTTTTTTTTTAAATTGATTTTGCTTTTAAATACAAACTACATTATGCTCTAAAAACTCTCCCACACTTTGTTCTTGCTCTAAAATAACATCTAGGATCAGTAGTTTATAGAGAGTAAGTAAATTCGCTACAGGGCATTAGAAAAGAAAGCGACTAATAGGAAGTGCATTAAAATCTAACAAGAGCACACCAAAGCTTTGGCAGCATTTTAACCTCCAATATAAGAAAATGTTTCAGCACTAAAACGATACCATTAACGAATAAAGCAATAGTAGTAGTAGTAGTAGTAGTAGTAGTAGTAGTAGTAGTAGTAGTAGTAGTAGTAGTAGTAGTAGTAGTAGTAGTAGTAGTAGTAGACCAACCTGTAGCTTTTCGTGGCATATACAGTCTTTAAAAGAGCTCTAAAGAATATGCCATTACCACAAAGAACAACTTAAATTAATCTTCAGACGCTGATTTCCCTTGCTCTTTTAGTGAGTCTTGCTTCTGCTCCATAAACTGACTTGGTGTTACATTAAATAACTCTTTAAAGGTTTTACTAAAGTATGCCGTAGAGTTAAAGCCCGTCATATGTGTTACTTCTTTTATAGAAAATTCATTTTTCAACAACAATTCTGATGCATATCTTAACCTAATGGTTCTAATAAAATAACTTGGATTATTCCCAGTAAGAGAGTTTATCTTTCTATAAAACTGAGACCGTCCAATACTCATTTCCTTTAACAAATGCTCTTGTTTAAAATCGACATCGCTAATATTATCTATAATAATTTTAGTCGCTTTATCTAAAAAGGCTTCATCTAAATTATTAGAAGTTACCTCACTGGACGGGAACACCCCCCCTATTTCAGAAAACTTTTGTCTTAACCTGTTTTTAGACTCCAGCAAATTATTAATTCTTGCCCTTAAAACACTTGTTACAAATGGTTTTGCCAAATATCCATCGGCACCATGTTCATAGCCTTCAATTCGATCTTCTTCTAAGGTTTTCGCTGTTAATAGTATAACAGGAATATGACAGGTTTCCAACTCCTTCTTAATGGAATGGCACATTTCGAATCCATCCATTTTAGGCATCATCACATCGCTCACTACGATATCGGGGAAATACTTCTTTACCATTTTCAGCCCGTCCTCTCCATTAACAGCCTCTTTAATTATGTAGGAATCTTTTAAATCATTTATTAAATGTATTCTTAATTCTTTATTATCTTCAACAACAAGCACTGTAGGCAGGCTTTTACCGTCCTTTAATGTGCTTTCATCATTATTGTTAATAATTGGAGTTTCATTTGAAATAAGCATATCATACTCTACAGCTTTCATAGAGTTAATTAAAAATTCGTTTTTAACGTTTTTAACCTTTTCTAACGACCCTTTCATATTTAAAGGCAATCGAACCACAAACTTACTACCTTTTAAATGTTCGCTTTCCACAAAAATCTCTCCGCCATGGAGTTCCACCAAACCTTTAGAAAAATTAAGACCTATACCTGTACCGGTTTTTGTGGTATCAATATTATAAAAACGCGAGAAGATACGTTTCAACTGCTCTTTATCTAGGCCTACCCCAGAATCTTGCACAATTATCTCTACATAATCCCCTAGTTTTTCTTTTCTGAAAAATAAATTTTTAGACTTCGATTGGGTCTTTTTCACTTCATTTACCGAAATAGTAATTTCACCATCGTTGTTAGTGAATTTTATAGCATTAGATATTAAGTTGGTTATAATTTTTTCTATTTTATCAAAATCAAATAATGAGACAATACTTTTTGAAGATGCTTGGAACTGATAATTTATCGCTTTTTTAAGAGCTAAATCTTTAAAAAGCGAGAATATGTCTTCACTAAACTTTACTATATCCCCTTTTTCTAACTGCAAAGGGGCCATACCCACATCCATTTTCCTATAATCCAATAATTGATTAACTAAATGCAATAAGCGTCTAGCACTTCGCTGTATGGTTATTGCAGATTTCCTTATGGTTTCTGGATCGTTATTAAAATTTGAAAGTATTTTATCTACCGGACTCAATATTAACGTTAAAGGCGTTCTAAACTCGTGGGATACATTTACAAAAAACTGAAATTTCAATTGATCAAGTTCATGTTCTTGTGTTTCTTTTACTTTTAAGGTATAATAGTATGCTATAGCCCAAAAAATTAAAGCTCCCACTAATACATATATCATATAAGCCCACCATGTTTTCCAAAGAGGCGGTAATATTTTAATATTTACAGATGCCGTTTGCGCATTTTCCCATTGATCATCTATAGAGGCCCTTACTTCAAAACTATAATCACCCGGCTCTAAACCAGAATGATTAACAACTCTACCACTGCCAATATCCACAAACTCATTATCTAAACCTTTCATCTTATAGGCATACTGAACTTGTACTGGGTTTTCAAAATATAGAGCTACAAATTCAAATGAAATGTAGTTTTCATTATATTTTAAAGTCAAATCTTGAGTATTGGATATCGATTTATTTAAAATAACCCTCCCATTTATGGAGTCTCCTGCAACTACTGGTTTATTATTTAATTTAAAACTGGTTATTTGGGGGGTAAGAATCACAGATTCTGGGATATTAATATCACTAGGCTTAAAAATGTTAAAACCATTTATACCTCCAATAATTATTCGCCCATCTTTTGTTTTTTCTATAGATTTACTTTGATACTCGGGCCCTTGGAGGCCATCTTGAGCATTAAAATTTTTAAATTGTTGGGTTTTAATGTTTAATAGCGAGAGTCCGCCTTTTGTCGTAGCCCAAATGTCGTAATTATCATCTTCCACGATCCCAACAACAAGGTTATTAGGAAGGCCGTTTAGAGAAGAATAAGACTGCATTAAAGCTAAGTCTGGGTTTAACTTATATATACCACTATCTGCGCCAACCCATATATTTCCAAGATGATCCTCAGTAACATAATTGATGCCTATTCCTTCAATGCCATTTCCCTTAACCTCTTTAAAATTAATTTTTTTAGGAATAAATCCGTCCAGTTTATTTAAATCAACAACGTTTAAACCCAATGAAGTCCCTATTAGCAAACGATTTTTGGAATCTACAAACAGGCACAACACATTATTACTTAGCAAACTATTGTCTTTGCCATAGATGTTTTTGTAATTATGGAAATGCTTGGTATTAGGATCGTACAAGCTTAGCCCTTCAGTTCTCAAGCCCAGCCACAGTCTGTTTTCGGAATCTTCTGTACCGGTCCATACGGAGTTCTGCCCTAATGAAAGCGAATCTGCTGGCTGATGCCAAAACCTTTCAAAGGTATGGGTTTCAGGGTTAAATTTATTCAGCCCACCATCTAAAGTACAGATCCAAATATTACTATTATGATCTTCAAAAGTATACAGTATTTTATTTGAACTTAAAGAGTTTTTGTTTTTAGGGTCATTGCTATAATGCTTAAATGTATGCGTTTCTTCATTAAATAGATTAAGTCCACCATTATAAGCACTAATCCAAATACGTTTTTTAGAGTCTTGCAATACGGCTTGCACTGTTTTTTCGCTCATGCCATTGGGGTTGTCTGGCTGATAGTAATAATGGCCAAAAGCATATTGAGAAGGGTCTAATTCACTTACACCTTTATCATAACTTCCTATCCAATAAATACCACTTCTATCCTGAAACACTTTTGATGGTTTGTTATTTGGAAGTGAAAATGGATCTGAAAGATTTTTTACAATATGCTGTTTTAGGGTTACCTTTCCTGCTTCTTTTGTAAACAAATACAAGCCATGCCCTTCTGTTGGCACCCAAAACACCCCATCATCATCTTGAAAAAAATCAAAAATCGGAATATTGGTTTCTGCAAATGAAACATGGTTAAAACTATTTTCTTTCGTATTCCATACTATAAAATTGGACAGGTCATTGCCTATCCAGAAATCGCCATCGGCATCTAGAAAGAATCGTTTTGGTATATGGTTAAGCTCATAAGGTCTTTTACTATTAATATAAACACGATCAAAGTTATCTTTATTAGCATTATAACGATTTAAGTACATCCCATTTGTGGAAATCCATATGGCATTATTTTCATCTTTTAAAATAACGTTTACCCCATTATTATCTAAAGAGTTTAAATTGGACTGATCGTTTATATAATAAGAAAACTTAAATGCTTTTGAATTTAAATTTTCGTCTCCCAATAGTATTTTAATAGCCCCGTTATTTGTGGCCACCCACAAGGTATTACTACTATCATCATAAAATAAATCATTAATAATTTTTTGAGGACTATTGGATAGTGATAATTGCTTGTAAAGGTTTATTCTTGTAAACTTATTGGTTTGTTTATTAAACAAATTAAGTCCGTTATTCGTGCCAATCCACAAGTGGCCCTCACGGTCTTCTTCAATAGCATTAATTCTATTGTTACTCAATGATGTAGGGTCGTTCAAAATGGTTCTATATACCTCAAACTCATAACCGTTATATTTATTTAGCCCATCAATGGTACCGAACCACAAAAACCCCTCTTTATCTTGAAATATTTCATTACAAGTACTACTGGAAAGACCATCAACCGTGTCTAAATTTTCAAATTTCAAGTTATTGAACTGCCCAACAACCCAATTGGATAACAAACAAAAAAAGATAATTACGCAATGTTTTATAGTCATTTTATATACTTTACTTATAACCTCAACCTCAACTTCAAAGATACCTGTTTGTTCGAAATAATCCTTCATCATCACAATCGAATTTAGTCAAAAACCATAATTATACTGACTAACAACGATTACGTTTTAAATTTTAATTCTGAAGTTTTAGATAAATTAAAAAACAAGAAACCTCGCCCATAAGGTTATTCATACATATAGAATAAAAGCACAAACGCTTTCATTACCATGTTTTTGAAATTCAAACAGCCCAGAAGAAATATTTTAATATTTATCCATTATTCCACACTGTAAAGCCATGTTGTTCAAACATGCTGCATAACATATTTAATTAAAACAAAGCCCCTGTAAAACACCTTAAAATGGTTACAAAGAGAATTAAATATGTAAGTCATAATATTTTGAACAACTTGTTGATTGCCCCAAGAAAAGCAGGCAAAAAAGCACTTTGCAATTAGTAAGACAATGGTCGCGACCTGATCATAGAATGCTATGGCGCGTTTTAAGGCATATCTACAACGACCTTCCATAACTTAAACAGCTAAAAGGGCATGCAGGATAAGCAATCATTTATCGCTTAATATAAAATTGACGTACCCACTAGAAAGCAACCTTTTGTGATTTTTTTCGATAGCACGCTATACTTTTAGCACTCCAAACCCTAGGCCCTAAAATCAGTATAGACTATGAAGGTTGTTTTAAAATTAGCTACACAATATCACTTCTGCTTTTATTGTTTTATTTAGTTATGGTTTACCAACTCGAATCCATCTTGTAACAACGTTCTTGAATCGCCCCCTACAAAAACATGAAACTCGCCCGGCTCTGCTTCCCATTTTTTGTTTGCGGTATAGAATTTAAGCAACTCGACATTTATAGTAAAGCTTACTTTTTTAGTTTCCCCAGGGTCTAACGAAATCATTTCAAACCCTTTCAACTCTAAAACAGGGCGTGTTCTACTTCCAACCAAATCCCTTATATAAAGTTGAACAACTTCTTTTCCACTGTATTTCCCAATGTTAGTCACGTTTATTGATACTATTAAGGTTTCATGGCTTGACATGGTTTTTTTATCTAATTGCAAATCTGCATAATTAAAAGATGTATAGCTTAAGCCATAACCAAAAGGATACAGCGCATCTTTTGGCGTGTCGGTGTGATGAGAATAAGTTACATGCCCATTACCAGCAGAAGGACGTCCTGTGTTTTTCTGATTATAGTACAAGGGCTCTTGACCAACAGCTCTTGGAAACGAAACAGGCAATTTACCAGAAGGGTTGTAATCTCCAAACAACACATCTGCGATAGCATGTCCTGATTGCGATCCTAATTGCCATACTTCCAATATTCCGGGAATGTTTTTATCGGCCCAATTTAACTCCATTGGTCGACCATTCATTAAAACCAATACAATGTTTTTATTAACTTTATAAACCGCTTCTATCAATTCTTGTTGAACACCAGAAAAACCAATATCGGTCTGGCTACGCCCTTCTCCAGATTGAAAAGCATCTTCACCAAGAACCATAACCACCACCTCGGCTTTTTTGGCAATATTGATGGCTTTAGAAAATCCAGACTTATCTGTTGTATTAATTTGTAGAGGCAGTAAAAACGAACGCTCACCAACACCTAAATCTGCACCTTTTTCAAAAGTTAATTTGGTAGATTTTGACACCGCATCTTGTATGCCCTCATAAACAGAAACGGCAGAATTTTTTTCAGCTTGAGCTCGCCAATTGCCTATTGGCGTATCTTTATCATCTGCTAAAGGCCCAATAACGGCAATACTTTTAGCGGCTTTGCTTAAGGGTAAAATATTGTTCTCATTTTTCAATAATACAATCGATTTTTTTGCAATATCTCTTGCTATATTTTGGTTTTCAACAGTAAAAACTTCATTTTTTTCTCTTTCAGCATCGGCATATCTATAAGGATCATCAAATAAGCCTAACTGAAATTTAACGCGTAAAATTCGTCTTACTGCATCATCAATCAATGCCACGTCCACTTTCTTCTCTTTTACTAAAGGCTCTAGACCTTCTTCATATGCATGGCCCTCCATATCCATATCACTTCCAGCTTCAATAGCAATTTGAGCGGCTTGAACTTTGTCTTTAGCATAGCCGTGCACCATCATTTCTGTAATGGACGCCCAATCGGAAACGACAAAACCTTTCCAGTTCCAATCGCCTTTTAGTATATCTCTTTGCAAGTAACGACTCCCCGTTGCGGGCACACCATCTATTTCGTTAAAGGCATTCATAAAGGTGGCAACACCTGCATCTGCAGCTGCTTTAAATGGCGGCAAAACTATATTATGCAATTCAGATTCGCCTATGTTTACAGTATTATAATCTCTACCCGCTTCGCCAAAACCATATGCAGCGAAGTGCTTGGCACATGCAGCAATAGTGTACGCTTTTGATAAATCGTCGCCCTGAAACCCTCTTACTCGAGCTTCTGCAATTCTACTGCCCAAAAACGGGTCTTCCCCGGAACTTTCCATAATACGCCCCCAACGCGCATCTCTAGAAATATCTATCATGGGCGCAAAAGTCCAATGCAAACCTGAAGCAGAGGCTTCACGTGCTGCGATTTCTGCACTTTTTTTTATGGCTTCCAAATCCCAACTAGCACTTTCCCCTAATGGTATTGGAAACATGGTTTTGTAACCATGTATCACATCATACCCAAAAAGCAATGGAATTTTTAACCTTGAATTTTCCATAACGATAGTTTGTACTTTTCTGGTATCCTCAACCGATAGCACATTAAGCATAGAACCAACGCCCCCATTCTTTAGTAATTCTGGTAATTGATTATTTTTAGATTCTGATAGAATACCTGTAATTTCAGCGCCTCCCGTATATTGGTTCATTTGACCAATCTTTTCCTTTAAAGTCATTAGTGACAGAACCGAGTCTACTTTTCTTTCTATAACGCTTTCCTTTAACGCTGTTTGTCCTTCACAAATTAAAACACTGAGCACTGCAATAACCGCTACACATAGGTTTTTTTGTTTTTTATTCATTTTCATTATATTTTAGTTTTTTTTGATAAGCGCTCCATAATCAATCACCATACTTGAAGTATTGAGCATTTAAATTTATAGTGCCTCCTGCCCCCAGCCTTACTACAATTTAACATGAAAAACCTTTATTATTAAAAGCCTTGCCTGAAAGCTTCCTACTACTAACACGTAAGTATATTATAGCGTTCAGTATAAAAATAACACTTTATTCGATTCAAACCACAGAATAAGGGTAAAATATTACAGTTTAACTACTGATAAACACCTTTTTACGTTTAACAAGTGCTTGAGGGGCGTTTATACCTGTTTCAGTATTGCAGTATAACTCATTATACAAACAAGCTTTCCTTTACGAATTTAACTTATAAGCGTATAAACATTTACTTAAAATCAAATTTTCTATATAATCCCTATATACACTGTAACTTTTTGAGGATTGCTTACAGAGAAAAGAAAGAAGCAGGTGCCAATAGATATATTTTTATGGGCGTTAAAAACTTCAACCCGTTCTTAAATTATTAAAAAGAAGGTTTTACATAGTTTAAAATCCTTTGAAACCACTTTAGAAAGGCCAGACATGTAAACTGCTCCTATTTAAACTTACAATAATATTTACTTAGGCAGGAGTTTAGTAATAACATACAATACCCACACTAAAAAGCATAAAAAAAACCTCCAATGTCTTTAAACAAAGGAGGTCTAGTACTGAAGACGGGACTTGAACCCGTACGTCCTAATGGACATTGGATTTTAAGTCCAACGTGTCTACCAATTCCACCACTTCAGCGTCCCGATGTGAAAACACATCGCTTGGTATATTTAAAATAAAGTTTCAGAGCGAAAGACGGGATTTGAACCCGCGACCTCCACCTTGGCAAGGTGATGCTCTACCCCTGAGCTACTTTCGCAATTTATGTTGAACGTTCCCGCTTGATACAGGATTACAATATTGCTATTGCGGTTGCAAATTTAAAATATTTATACTAATTCCAAAGCCTTTTTACGAAATAAATTTAATTATTTTTAAGACCCTTTTTTCTTGACCAACATACGCTTGATTTCGTTAAGTTTCATGAGCGCTTCAACAGGCGTAAGTGTATCAATATCAAGATGTAATATTTCATCTTTAATATTTTCAAGTAAAGGATCATCTAAATTAAAAAAACTAAGCTGCATATCATCTTGCATAGATTTCACCTTATCGGTAAGCTCTTCACTCGAATGCGATTTTTCTAAACGCTTTAAAATAGCATTGGCGCGGCGTAAAACTTGCTGGGGCATTCCAGCCATTTTCGCAACGTGAATACCAAAACTATGCGCACTGCCCCCTTCTACCAATTTGCGTAAAAACAATACATTGTCTTTTAATTCTTTTACAGACACATTAAAATTCTTAACGCGCTCAAAGGTTTCTGCCATTTCGTTTAACTCATGGTAATGGGTAGCAAATAAGGTTTTCGGTTTCGCAGGATGCTCGTGTAGATACTCACTAATGGCCCAAGCTATGGAGATACCATCATAAGTACTCGTGCCACGCCCAATTTCATCGAGCAGCACCAAACTCCTTTCTGAAATATTATTTAAAATGGATGCAGTTTCATTCATTTCTACCATAAAAGTAGATTCTCCCATAGAAATATTGTCACTTGCCCCTACCCGTGTAAATATTTTATCTACTAAACCAATTCGAGCGGACTCTGCCGGAACGAAACTCCCCATCTGGGCCAAAAGTACAATGAGCGCTGTTTGCCTTAAAATAGCCGATTTACCCGACATATTAGGCCCCGTAATCATAATAATCTGTTGGTGCGATCGGTCTAAAAACACAGTATTGGCAATATAAGCTTCGCCTATAGGCAATTGTTTTTCGATAACAGGATGGCGCCCCTCCTTAATATCCAAATCGAATGAATCTTCCATTTCAGGATAGATATAATGATTATCGGTTGCCAATTGCGCAAAACCACACAAACAATCTAACTGCCCAATTAAGAATGCATTTTGCTGTATAGGTTTTATATATTGATTTAACCACACGACCAAGTCTGAGAACAATTGCTGTTCAATGGCTTGAATCCGGTCTTCGGCCCCTAAAATCTTAGCCTCATATTCTTTTAATTCTTCGGTTATATAACGCTCTGCACTAACTAGTGTCTGTTTTCTTATCCATTCTTCAGGCACTTTATCTTTATGTGTATTGCGGACTTCAATATAGTATCCAAACACATTATTGGACGCTATCTTAAGCGATGTAATGCCAGTGCGTTCACTTTCGCGTTCAAGCATGCTATCGAGGTAATTCTTTCCAGACTTAGACAAGCCTCGCAACTCATCCAGTTCTGAAGAAAAACCAACAGCAATAGTATTTCCTTTCAGCACGTTTACTGGCGCATCTTCATTTAGGGTGTCCTTAATTTTGGTGCGTAACACTTCGCAATGTTGCAGATTATCTCCAATAATTTTTAAAGACTCGTTGCTACATTGGGATGCCACTGCTTTTATGGGCACAATGGCCTCTAAAGAGTTTTTAAGCTGGATAACCTCGCGCGGATTTACTTTTCCCGTTGCAACCTTAGATATCAACCGCTCTAAATCGCCAATATGCTTAATGTGGTTTTGGATGTTCTGTAAAACACTGCCCTCTTTTGTTAAAAAACTAACAACTTCATGACGTTGCTTTATTTTTTCAATATTTTTTAAAGGCAATGCCAACCAGCGTTTTAGCAAACGCCCACCCATAGGCGATATGGTTTTATCAATCACGTTTAAAAGCGTAACAGCATTGTTATTTGTAGAGTTATAAAGCTCTAGATTCCGAATGGTAAACTTATCCATCCATACATAATCATCTTCGGCAATTCTAGAAATAGACGTAATATGCTGTAATTTATGATGCTGTGTTTCCCCTAAATAGTGAAGAATAGATCCCGATGCAATAACCCCTTCATGCAGTTCTTCAACCCCAAAGCCTTTCAATGTTTTTGTATTAAAATGCTTGATTAAGGTTTCATTAGCATAATCGGCCTGATAGACCCAATCTTCCATATAAAACGTGTAAAAATCGTCACCAAACGTCTCTTTAAAAAGGGATCGCTTCTGTTTAGAAACCAATACTTCACTCGGACTAAAGTTCTGGAGCAACTTATCGATATACTCCGCATTGCCCTGCGAAGTTAAAAACTCTCCTGTAGAAATATCCAAAAAAGCAATACCAATATATTTCTTATCAAAATATACAGAACATAAGAAATTATTTGATTTTGATACCAACACCTCATCATTAAAAGCCACACCCGGAGTTACCAGTTCTGTAACGCCACGTTTTACAATGTTCTTGGTCTGTTTTGGATCTTCTAATTGATCGCAAATAGCCACACGTTGCCCTGCTTTTACCAATTTTGGCAAATATGTGTTTATAGAATGATGTGGAAATCCTGCCAAAGCCGTCTCACTGTCGCTCCCTGCACCGCGTTTGGTTAATGTTATACCTAGAATTCTAGCTGTTTTTACAGCGTCTTCACCAAAAGTTTCATAAAAATCGCCTACACGGAATAACAATAAAGCATCTGGATACTTGGCCTTAATGGTGTTATACTGAGCCATTAAAGGCGTTTCTTTTTTTAATTTTTTAGCCAATGGTAAAATGGTTTTTAAGTATTATTTTTGCGAATAATGCAAGATTGCTAATGTACGGCATTTTGATCTTTTCTAAAATGGAAGTAATGGAAGTTATTTACATTTCAGTGGAGATTTCAACAATATAGTGCTTTTGCAAGTAAAGGGCAACTCCTGTTTGCTTAACAACAAACATTATCGATGTCCATTCAAACGCAAAAAAAAACCAAAAAACAAACCACTTCATGCGTAAACTAAAAAATAGCGAATTAGACCGATTGAGCGTAGATGATTTCAAAGAGGCCCAAAAAACGCCCATTATTATTGTGCTGGACAATATTAGAAGTCTTAATAATATTGGCTCTGTTTTTAGAACGAGTGATGCCTTTTTAATTGAAAAGATTTATTTATGTGGCATTACAGCAAAACCGCCCCATAAAGACATACACAAAACCGCTTTAGGCAGCACCGACACAGTGCTCTGGGAATATGCTGAACAGACTATCGATGTTCTTGAAAAATTAAAATCTAAAAACACCAAAATATGCGCTATCGAACAAGCCGAACATGCCACAATGTTAAATGATTTTAAAGTAGAACCGCATACCACATACGTTCTTGTGTTTGGTAATGAAGTAAAAGGTGTCTCTCAAAACGCTGTAAATGCCAGCGATGTGGTTATTGAAATCCCACAATTTGGCACAAAACACTCTTTAAATATTTCGGTAAGTTGTGGTGTAGTGGTTTGGGATATTTTTAATAAACTATCAGAAAACCTCAAGTAGTTGACAAAAAAAACAAAACAACCATGGCCTACCAAAGCGGTAATGGAACAAATCTATGATTTGAAACTTTGGGGAGGAAAAGACTTCGACTTTTATTCTGGAACAGGTTCTCATACCCCTGATATTGTAATCCCATACACCAACGCTTTAATTGCATTTTTAAAAAAACACAGCAAACCTTTAATTGTTTGCGACTTAGGCTGCGGCGATTTTAATATCGGGAAACACCTTGCTAAATACGCTAAAAAATATATAGCGATAGATATTGTGGAGCACCTTATCAAAAGAAATAAAGCGCTATATACTGAAGACCATCTAGAATTTCACTGTTTGGATATTGCTAAAGACGAAATCCCTCCAGCAGATTGTCTTATAATTCGCCAAGTATTACAACATTTATCTAATGCAGAAGTACAAAGTGTGATAAACAAAATAGCGCCTTATAAATACATTGTTTTAACCGAACATGTACCCTTAGGCCATTTTACACCAAACCAAGACATTATTTCCGGACAAGGTATTAGGCTAAAACAAAACAGCGGCATCAATTTATTAAAACCCCCTTTTAATTTTAAAATAAAGGAAGAAACAATTCTTGAAGAACATTTTCTAGAAGACAACAAAGGACGCCTCTTAACAACATTATACAAAACTGTATAAAAATTGACACCGCTTCAATTGCGATACAACACCCCTTATTAAAACCACTACAAATGCGTTTTTATGTAAAATTAACTTGATTCTAAAATTAGAAAATTCTAAATTCGTTTATCGCAATTCATTCCGCATTACATAAGGTTTCAAAAGAAAGATTAAAAAATTACTTTTCTTAACATCCAAAAGATATTAGAACAGACCAGCGTATTTAGACATTCATGCCCATGACTACAACAAAAAACCAAGTAGGCCGAACATCATTGCTCATTTCAATTGCAGGCTTAATAATTGTTCAAGCCCTTATTTATATAGGCTATTTAGAAAACCCATATTGGCATATTCTTTTAGCTGGATTTGAAGCGGCAACTATAGGCGGTTTTGCAGATTGGTTTGCTGTACGGGCCTTGTTTCACGAAATCCCCATTCCTGTTATTAGAAAACACACCAATATTATAGTAAGGAACAGAGATAAATTAACAGAGGGCGTTATTGATTTAGTTACCAATAAATGGCTATCTCCAGAGATAATTAATGAAAAGCTATCCGATGTTCACATTGTTGAAAATTTGGTAAAGACATTAAAAGAACCTCAAAACCTTATAAAAATTGTCGGTTTTATAAAAAAAATAAGCACCCGTTTAGCCTCTAACATAGACACCCCAGAGGTTACCAAAATACTTCAAACCCTATTAGAACAGCAAATTAAAGGCATTGATCTAGCAACACCGCTAGGCGAGTGGTTAAAAAAATCTGTTAACAAAGGCGACCACAAGGCGCTTTGGGATTTAGTATTGGATTCTGCAGGAAAAACCATTAATGATGATTCTACGCGCACAACTCTCTTAACTCTAATTGAGAGCCAAATGAAAGAATATAAAGATGAAGGATTCTGGAAACGGATTATCATAAAATTCGCAGTAGGCGTTGGAGGTGTCGATAACCAATCTATCGTAGATAAAATTATTAATTCGATGAATGATTTTATAAAAGAGACCAAAGAAAATCCTAATCATGCTGTACGTATAAAGTTTGATAAAAGTATTCTAGATTTTGCTCAAAATCTTATTGATAGAGATGAAGATGCCGTAAAAACCGTTAAAGCTCTACAGGACAAGCTCGTAGACAACTCAGATGCCAAACACCTGATACAAGGTCTTTTAAACAATTTTAAAACTTCAATTATAAAGCAATTAGAAGAAAACGACACGCCGTTTATTCATTTTATTAAGCAAAATGTTGAAAAACTTTTAAATGAACTGGAAGAAGACCAGGCTTTGCAGCAAAAAACAGACAAATGGATTAAAGATAGTATTGAACATTTAATTACTAAATATCACCATGAAATTGGAGAAATGGTTAGAATGAGCTTATCTAAATTAAATAATTTTGAATTAGTAAACCAAATCGAAGAAAAAGTTGGAAATGACCTGCAGTATATCAGACTAAACGGGGCCGTTGTTGGTGGATTTATAGGAATAATGATTTACTTAATCCGAGTACTTCTGTTACAATAGCAATACACATCATAAAAAACACGTTGTTTTTAAACTATTCTGAACAGTAGCTCATCTTAAACATTTAACGTTTTTGAGTTTAAAACAAAAGAGCAGTGTTTAGCTAAAAACACTGCTCTTTACAAACTACTACCAAACTAAACTAATATCCTGCGTTTTGATCTGCTTGATTAATTAAAGTGTTTCTACTTATTTCATTAGCAGGTATTGGATAAACTTTATTTTTAGATGTGTAACCAAAGCCAGAAAGTTCTGTATCTGCCAACCCCCATCGTACTAAATCCCAAAACCGCTGACCTTCAAATGCTAATTCCAATTGACGCTCTAAAACAATAGCATCAAAAAGGCTAGCTCCTGTAGCGGTTACATCTGAAAGATTAGCTCTATTTCTCACTTTATTCAATTCTATTAAAGCTTTGGGGTCTTCATTATTTTTATGGTAGGCCTCTGCCGCCATTAACAATACATCTGCATACCTTAACAACCTCCAGTTAATACCATAGTTTAATTCGTTTGTTGGGCCTGCGGTATCTTCAGGTCTTGTAGTGTATTTTAGCCTAACATACCCTTCATAATCATGAATTCCAGCATCTGGAGGATTTACAGCACCTCCAGCCGCTATCAAATCGGCTTCAGAAATCAACGTGGCATTTTTACGAGTCACATCACCAGCACTGTCGAAAGCATTACCGATTTTAGAAGTAGGTAAGTTAAACCCCCATCCATTTGCAAGGCCAATAGCCGCTACATCAAAAATCCCATCACCTCTAGGCCCCATGAGCTGGGCATGAATATTGCTCTCTGGACGCCCTCCCCAAGGGAAATTCCCCCAATCGTAAGACTCTGTACTTACATAGTTTAACTCTATTAATGATTCAATACCATTTTCTGAGCTAGCGTTCCAAACATTTTTAAAGTCTGGTTCTAAATCAAAAGCACCAGACGCAATCACGTTCTCAAACTCAAGTGCAGCTAAATCATATTTTTCTTGGAATAAATATACTTTTCCTAAAACGGCTTTAGCAGCTTCTTTTGAAATTCTAAAAGGCTGAGCAATGGCCGCCCTAACAGGCAAGCCATCGATAGCCACCCCTAAATCATCTTCTATTTGCTCATATACTTTACTTTTAGGACTTCTTGCCAATGCAAACTCACCTATAGACTGTGGTGTTGTTATTCTTAAAGGCACATCTCCAAACAGCGTTACTAATTCAAAATAACTATACGCTCTTAAAAATTTGGCTTCAGCAATAAATTTATCTTTTGTGCTCAACTCTGAAACCTCTAGTTTTTCAATCAAAACATTGGCCAAACCTATTGTCTTATAGAATCCTTCCCAAACTCCAGTAATAACCGTGTTATCTGATACGTGTTGAAAATCATCAATTTGCTGAAGAGCGGGTTGATCTCCCACAGTACTTCCCGCATTGGCATGATCTCCAGGTAAAACTTTGATAAAAAAAGCACTGTTCCAATCTCTATTATAATTCCATGCCATAAGATCGTAAATCCCAAAAATAACAGATTCTGCTTCAGCGTCAGTTGTTAAAAAATCCGCTTCATTAACCTTACCTATAGGGTCTACTTCTGTAAAATCACTGCTACAGGAGGTATAATTAAAAATAATTAATATCCCTAGTGTTACAATTTTTATATATTTTTTCATGTTCTAAAATTTAATTTTAAGATTATAGATTTACAGATAAGCCAAATATTATCTTACCTGGAATTGGGTATACACCACGATCGATACCTTGACCCGAATTAAAAGTACTTCCTGCTTCAGGGTCTAGACCTTCGTATTTAGTAAACGTAAAATAATCTTCAACAGAAATCGAAACCCGCAAACGATCCAGTTTTATTTTTTCTAAAATTTCTGAAGGCAGCGAATAACCTATTTGAATTTGTTTAATTCGCATATACGAGCCATCACCCACCATTAAATCACTTCTATACAAGTAATCACTACTAACATCGGCCTTAGGATATGACGCATTACTTCCAGCACCCGTCCATCTTCCTTCATATAAAAATGCAGGTTTATTAGAGTACGGCCTATCTGTTCTGTTCCATAACATGTATATTTCATTGCCTTGTGTGCCTTGAAAATTCACATTAAAATCGAAATCTTTATAGCCTAAGTTAATTTGGCCTCCATATAAAATATCGGGATGCGGATCGCCAATATTAGTAATATCATTAGGGGTGATATCGCCACTGCCATCTACATCCACTATAATAGGGGCTCCTGTAGCATCATCTATACCATTGGTTTTATACCCTCTATAATACCAAATAGGCTCTCCTTTTTCAAAACGAGTAGTATCGAAACCTCTAACGTTTACACCATCTATTGGAGAATCTACGGCTAGATCTGTTACTTCATTTTTAAGTGTAGATAAGTTTAAGTTGATGCCATAAGAGAAGTCTCCCGTTTTATTATTGTAGCCCAATTCAAACTCCCATCCTTTATTAGAGACAGTACCCCCGTTAAAATTACCAAATTCTCGACCTACAGATAAAGGAATTAAACCATTACCGCTTACAATTAAATCTTTTGTTTTTTTATCGTAATAATCCGTAGAAAACGTAAGCCTTCCTTTAAACGCTCTTAAATCCATACCAATATCTAACTGCTCAGACGTTTCCCAAGTTAAATCGGCATTAGGGATACCTCCAGCTTCATAACCGGGCAAAAAGCCACCGTTACCATCGGGTATTTTAATACCTGCACTGGTGAAGAACTGCAAGTCTTCATTCCCGTATAAATTTTGATCACTACCTACTTGCCCCCAACTTCCGCGAAATTTTAAATAATCTATTTTTGAAGTATTGCCCCAGAAATTTTCTTTAGAAATTACCCAACCTGCAGATAAAGAAGGAAAGTAAGCCGCTTTATTAGCATCGGAGAATGCACTTGACACATCATAGCGCAAGGTACCCTCTAAGAGATATTTTTCATCGTACCCATACGAGAACCTTCCAAATGTGGATCTTTTTCTTCTTTCCACATAAGTTCCTCCTGTTTTATCCAAGTCGTCATCTTGAGAAAAATCATGATACGCATAATTTCCTGCTTGCTTAGGCATTGGCCCAGAGAAGAGATAGAAATTGGGTGCTTGATATTTTTCGGCAGAAACACCTAACAACAGGGTATAATCATGCTTTTTATAGGTATTGCTATACGTTGCAAAGTTATCCCACAACCAAGAGCTGTTCTTTCTAATATTATCATCAATAGTTGCTAATGCATTTTGTCGTTCTGAAGACACATAGTAAACCGGATTCCAATTATGCTCCACAGAATAGTTTACATCTACCCCAAATCTGGAAGTTATCACTAAACCTTCAAAAGGCGTAACATTGGCGTAAAATGAACCTAATATCTTATCGGTTTTAATGTTTCTGTTTTGAAGAGTCAACATGGCTACGGGATTTGCAATTTCTCCTGTTACGTAAGCAGGCAAACCATAGTAGTCGCCATTTTTATCAGATAGAATAGTATACCCCTGATTAACCAAATCGGTCACTTTATTTGGTGTTCCATCGGTATAAGTTACAGGCGTTAAAGGATCCATTAACAAGGCATTATTTAACACACTTCGATACTCATCATCTTCCGTAATAATATCTCTACTCGTATTAGAGTAAGTTAGGTTATTCCCCACTTCCAACCATTTATTTATTTGATGCTTAGAATTTAATCGCGCCGTATACCGTTTAAAATTAGCGCGATCTCCGCCCACAATCCCATCTTGGTTGGTGTATGAGCCAGATAAGAGATAACTAGATTTTTCTGAACCTCCGGCGAAACTTAAATGGTGTTTTTCTACCCATGCATTTTCAAACACTTCGTTTAACCAATTTGTATTGATCCCATTTGAAGGAATATTTTGCACACCAGCTTCGTTTAGATAAGTTCTATACTGCGACTCGTCCATCAACTCCATCTTGGTGCGCTCAGATTGATAACCAAATTGAGAGTTATAAGAGATTACCGGTTTATCGTAATTCTTTCCAGATTTTGTAGTAATTAATACCACACCATTTGCGCCCTCTGTACCATAAATAGCAGAAGATGCAGCGTCTTTTAAAATTTCTATAGATTGGATGTCCCCACCATCAATATTATCAATACTACTTGTTTTCATACCGTCTACTATATATATAGGATCGGAATTCCCATTAGAACCTGTTCCTCTAATTCTAATTTTAGAACCAGCTCCAGGCGATCCCGAATTACTTAAAACAGAAATACCAGAAACTTTTCCTTGTATGGCCTGCTCTACCCTTGTAGACGCATTATTTTGAATATCATCGGCCTTTATACTGGAAATAGCGCCCGTTACTAAGCTTTTCTTTTGCGTACCGTACCCTACAACAATGATCTCATCTAATTGACTAGCATCTTCAACTAAAATAAAGTTAATAACGGTTTGGTTGTTTACAGGCATTTCTTTTGCTGCGTAGCCCACAAAACTCACTTTAAGTGTGGCATTAGAAACCACATTCTCTAATGTAAATTTACCATCAAAATCAGTCGTTGCACCCTGACTAGTGCCTTTCACAATAACAGATGCCCCAGGTAATGGCCCATTAGCATCAGACACTGTTCCTGTTATATTTTGCGCTTGCGCATAGTAGCAAAACGAAGATAATACAAGGAATAAAATGTTTCTTAAACTTTGAATTTTCATAAATATTTAGTTTTTTTATGTTCATTAGCATACTCAATACATTTAAAGTTTTGTTTGAGTATCTTTACAAAGCTATGCAACATGTTAAATAATTGTTAATATAAAATTGTCATTTATTAGTATTTTTATTACATACCAAACAACAAAAACATCATGTCTCAAAATGCTCATAGAGAAATCACCCGATTAATACCAGAGGATAGCTTTTTGGTTGAAGAGCGGGTAAAAGACGACTTTGACTTTCCTATTCATTTTCATCCAGAGTACGAATTAAACTTTATTTATAGAGGAAAAGGGGTTAGAAGGATTATTGGCGATAGCACAGAAAACATCGACGATCTAGAACTCGTACTTATAGGCCCGAACATAGTACATGGCTGGGAACTCCATCAATGCACCTGCAAGGAGATTTACGAAATAACCATTCATATCCATGATGACCTATTAAATGAAAAAACCTTGTCCCGTAGAATTTTTAAACCTATAAAAGACATGTTTAATAGATCTAAGCATGGGATTTTGTTTTCAAAAGGAACCACAATTACATTAATGCCCCGATTAATGACGCTCACTAAAATTAGTGGCATTCCATATTACCTTGAGTTTATTTCTATTTTGGACGAATTGGCTAATTCTGAAGGGCAAAGAATGCTTTCTAACTCTTCTGTAGCGCAATTGGATTTTCATAATAGTGATAAAATCAAAAAGGTTTATGAGTACATTCAAGAGAATTTCAACAAAACCATCACTTTAAGTGAAATTTCTGAACTGGTAAATATGAGCCCTGTTTCATTTAATAGATTTATAAAAAAACGAACAGGAAAAACATTTATTTCTTACATAAATAGCACTAGAATAAGCTTTGCTACAAGATGGCTTTTAGAAACCGATCAAAGTATTGGAGACATTAGCTTTAAATGCGGCTTTAACAATGTTGCTAATTTTAACAGACTTTTTAAAAAAGCAAAAAACTGCACTCCGAAAGAGTTTAGAAATGAATTTGTAGGCACAAAAAGAGTTTTATAAAAAAACCTCAACACCCAGTATTGAGGTTTTAAAAGCAAATGAAATTATCTGTTCTATCCCATAGTAACGACTACATCATGCGTTTTTCCTTTTTCAAGAACCGGAATAACGGTAGTATTTAACACACTCCCATTCACTAAAATCTGCTTAACGCCTTTACTTACATGGTCTGGATTTTTTACTTCTATATTATAAGTAGCACCCCTAAAAACTCTTTTCATTTTAAAGCCATCCCATTTTTTAGGAATACAAGGCTGTATTAAAAGTCCGTTGTAATCCGGTTTCACCCCTAAAATATATTGTGTAATGGCATAAAAGTTCCAAGAGGCTGTTCCAGATAGCCAAGAGTTCTTAGCTTCTCCAGGTTTAAAGGCCTCTTTACCAGCAATCATTTGGCAATACACATAAGGCTCTACTTTATGCAATTCTGAAATATCTTCTAAAAAACTAGGCGCAATTTTAGAATAATACTCATAAGCTTCGTCACCACGACCTAGTATGGTTTCACCAATCATAATCCAAGGGTTGTTGTGGCAAAAAATCCCTCCATTTTCTTTATAGCCCGCAGGGTAAGTTGATATTTCCCCATATTCAATATAATATTTTGTAAATGCAGGACTGTTTAACACAATGCCATACTTGCAGTCCAAATGTTTTTTTACAGCGTTTAGGGATTTTTCCACCATACCGTCTTCCATTCCTATTTCGGCCATCGTGCACCAACCTTGTGATTCTATAAAGATTTTCCCCTCTTCATTAGTATTAGACCCCACTTTATTTCCATAATAATCATAGGCACGTAAATACCACTCGCCGTCCCAACCGTCTTTTTTCACAGCCTCAATCATATTATCTATATGAATTTGCGCGTTATCAGCTTCCGTAGTTTCACCTATTTGATTACATAATTTCACAAATTCTTTTCCATAAACAACAAAAAGGCCGGCTATCATTAAACTCTCTGCTTTTCCATCTTTTTTATTCCCTGTGGTTTGAAAGGATTCATTAGGATCTTTAGAAAAACAATTTAAATTTAAACAATCATTCCAATCGGCTCTTCCTATTAATGGTAAGTTATGCGGCCCTAAATTATTAACAACATGGTAAAACGAGGCTTTTAAGTGCTCAAAATGTGGCTTTGCTCGGGCAACATCATTATCAAAAGGTACAAGTTCCTCTAACAACGAAAAATCTCCAGTTTCTTTAATATACTCTGTAGTGGACAGTATCAACCATAAAGGATCATCGTTAAAGTTGCCACCTAAAACTGCATTTCCTTTTTTTGTTAAAGGTTGGTATTGATGATAACAAGAGCCATCTTCAAATTGTGTAGAAGCGATATCCACGATACGTTCACGGGCACGTTCTGGAATTTGATGCACAAAGCCAATTAAATCTTGATTGGAGTCTCTAAAGCCCATGCCTCGTCCAATTCCCGATTCAAAAAATGAAGCAGATCGAGACATGTTAAACGTTACCATACACTGGTACTGGTTCCAGATGTTCACCATTCTATCTAGTTTTTCTTCACCAGATTGAATGTTAATTTTACCTAATAAATTATCCCAATAGGCGCTTAGCGCATTAAATGCTGCAGTTACTTTTTCTACAGTATCAAATGTCGCAATCATGTCTTTTGCAGGCTTTTTATTGATTACAGATTTGCTTTCCCATTTATCATCTTCTTCTACCTCAACATAACCCAACATAAAAACATAATCCTTTTCTTCTCCAGGTTGAAGCTCTACTTCAATATAGTGCGAAGCCACCGGAGACCATCCATGGGCTTCGGTGTTTTTAGATTTTCCATCAGCAACCACATCAGGCGCATCAAACCCATTATAAAGACCAAGAAAAGATTCTCTATCCGTATCAAAGCCACTTATTTTTGTGTTAACAGAATAAAAGGCATAATGGTTTCGTCTTTCTTTAAATTCGGTTTTATGGTAAATTACAGCATCTTCAATTTCCACTTCTCCCGTATTAAAATTTCGTTGAAAATTTGTCATATCATCTTCGGCATTCCACAAACACCATTCAATGAAAGAGAATAATTTTAACTTTTTCACTTTTGAACTGGTGTTTTTAATAGTCACTTTCTGAATTTCCCCCCAAAAACCAAGCGGTATAAACTGAAGCACTTTGGCTTGGACGCCATTTTTAGAACTATTAAATTTAGTATAACTCATACCATGGCGGCACTCGTAACTATCTAACTCGGTTTTTACAGGTTTCCACCCTGGGCACCAAGTTGTTTCTTCATCTTTAATATAAAAATATTTCCCCCCATCGTCTGTAGGGACATTATTATACCTATAACGTGTTAATCTTCTAAATTTGGCATCTTTATAAAAAGTATATCCTCCAGAAGTGTTTGAGGTTAGAGAGAAGAAATCTTCATTGCCAAGGTAATTGATCCACGGGTAAGGTGTTTTAGCATTTGTAATTACGTATTCTCTGTTGTCATCATCAAAATGGCCGTATGTCATGTGTGAAATTTTAGTTTTAATATTTTATTCTCTTAGTCTGCGAGTATTTAGCTCCAATGTAATCTCATTTATTTTTTCTTGAGTTAAGGGGTAAAACACCATCAAGCTCGCTGCAATTATGGTAATGAGCAATGGTATCCAACTCATCAGCATGACAATTCCTGGAATAGCACCTTGAATGGCTACAGCATCTTGCCCGCTGTAATTAAAAGCTCCCAAAACAAAACCAATAATGGCACCAGCAATACCGCCTCCAAATTTGGTAGCAAATGATCCTGCCGAGTATATAAGGCCCGTGGCCCGTCGTGAATTTTTAAATTCTGAATAATCTGCAGCATCGGCCAACATAACAAAAAACAAAGTCGCAAATATGGCAGAAGCCCATTCAGAAAGCATGCCTAACAGGAATATGATTTCGATATCACCTGGTCCACAAAAAAACAACAAAGCGTTTACGCTCCCTGAAAACAGTAAGGCAGAGATAAAGACGTTCTTCTTGCCGAAGCGTTTTCCTAATGGGGCCGTTATCATAGCACCTGCTATAGATGCAAGCATAAGACCGATTAAAAAAGAAGCTGCTAATATCTGGTTATTCAAATAATGTGAAAAATAGATAATAACAATGCCTTGCTTTATAGAATTATAAACATTGAACAACAATCCAACTCCTAATAAAATTAACCAAGGTTTGTTTGATAATAAATCCTTAAAATCTTGTTTTAAATTGTTTTTTTGAGTTTTTGGAGGCAAAACACGTTCTTTAGTGGTGTAAAATGTAATAAACATAAACAAGGTCAAGAATACAGACATGAGGTATATCGAGTTGCTATACCCCCGTTTTTGATCTATAATTGAAAAAGAGGCGCTCGTTAAATCACTTTCGCCTGTAACCAAAAAAGCATATTTTTCGTTAGCCTGAACTGAAAAACTTTTTTTGTTTGAAGCTGTAGAATCTTGTTTTTTTTGAGAAGCATCTGCCCACGAAAACAAGGCAATTCCATCTTTGGTTTTAATGTTTACGCTCTCTACATCGCGGGGAACGGATACTTCAACACGATAGATATCGTTTTCCAATGGATTAAGGCTAATATCGGGATTTACATTTCCAAAATACATAACCAAAAACAGGAGCGCACCCTGTACAAACATACCCCCACCAAAAGCACCCACCATTCTATAAGACCCTAAAGAGGTTCGCTCTTTATCATCACCCGTCATAACGGCCATAAGCGCGCCGTAGGGAATATTATTGGCCGTATAAATTAAGGTAAAAAGGATATACGTAATGTAGGCGTATATAACTTTTCCTGTAGCACTTAAATCTGGACTAGTAAACAATAAAGATAGAATAACCCCCAAGGGAATGGCTGTCCATAAAATCCAAGGACGGAACTTACCGTATTTCGATTTGGTTCTATCGCCAATAATCCCCATTAAGACATCGCTAATCCCATCGCTAAAACGCGCGACTAAAAACAGCACGCCTACGGTTACTGGACTTAGCCCAAATACATCGGTATAAAATATAAACAAAAAAGTAGCGACACCTCTCCACGCTATATTTGCGGCTCCGTCACCTAGGGCATATCCTATTTTTTCTGAAATCAACAGTCTGTAGTTCTTCAACAAAAGTGGTTTTTTTATTCAAACCAAAATTAGAAAAACCTTACATACAGAGTTAAACCTTTTTTGTCATTTATGCATTCAATTAGATCATAAAAACTATTTACAGCACAAATTAAATAATCCATTTAAAAATTAGCATAATAGATGCATTAAACCCTCAATTCTTGAGTTCACCAATTATGGCGCGCCTTAACGAAACAATAGAAACCCGGTTTTTCATAACAAGACGGGGCTTTGTAGGACAAAGCGGCCTTAGGCAGTTCCCTAGATCAAAATACTCGTCTATAAATCATTCCTAAACCTACTCTTTGCTCACTTCTTCTAAAATCCACAAGTAATCTGCACGATTCGCTACGAAATCCCTATTCGAAATATCAATAATTTTTATATTAAAATCGGTTTGGGTTTTTAAAAACTCTAAATATCCTGCATTTATTTTTTCCAAATAATCAGTGTCGATATTTTTTTCGTAATCGCGACCACGCTTTTTAATGTTTTCTTGAAGCCGTAAGGTGTCTTGGTGTAAATAAATGTACAGGTCTGGTTTTCGTAAATCTTTATACATCAAATAAAACAGCTTTCGGTATAAAGCAAACTCATCCTTATTTAAAGTGATTTTAGAAAAAATAAGCGACTTAAAGACATCATAATCACTTATAACAAAATCCTTAAACAAATCAAGTTGAGATAAATCATCCGAAATTTGTTGATAGCGGTCTGCTAAAAAAGACATCTCTAGAGCAAAGGCGTACCGTTCGGCATCTTCATAAAATTTTGGCAGAAACGCGTTATCAGCAAAGCGTTCTAAAATGAGCTTAGCATTAAAATCATGCGCTATTTTTGTTGCTAAACTGGTTTTTCCAGCGCCAATATTGCCTTCTATAGCGATATAATCATATTTTGAAAGATCAAAAGCTTTACTTGGATTTTTTAACCAAATATTGATAGGCTCTAAAAGCGATGCGTCTTCACACGCCTTCAGTAAAACCGACACCTCTTTACCGTATTTTGGATGCTTAACTTTAGAAGCAATATCATGAAGAGGGAGCAACACAAATTTACGTTTGTGCATTTCAGGGTGTGGTACTTGGAGGGTTTGGCTGTCTATACATTGGTTTTCGACAAAAATGATATCCAAATCTATAATTCGAGCCTCGTAACCCTCTTTTTTTGTACGAGTGCGCCCTAAAACGATTTCAATATCCAGTAACTGCTCTAGCACGTTTTGGGGCTGTAAATCGCTTTCAAGAATCAAACAACAATTAAAAAAATCATCACCATCAAAACCCAGTGCAGGCGATTTATAAACTTTAGAAATAAGTTTAACTGTGCCAATACGCACGTAAATAGCGTCAATGGCATCTTGCAGATTCTTAAATTTATCGCCTTTATTGCTGCCCAAAGCAATATAAAATGTGGTAGGTTGCATCATAAGTACGGAACTCTGCAGCAAAATAACTAAAACAATTTTTAATCCTATAAGTTTAAAGAACCTATTTATGCACAAATTTTAATCTCCCTAAGGTTTTAAAGCTGCTATAGAAGCGGTCTACATCCTATTAAATATAGAGAAAACAACTTTTTTAAGCTTAACTCACTTTTTAGACAACCATAATTCCACCATATTGGTTAAAATTTTATTAATCTTTTTCGTTAATTAGCCTAAAATATGCTTTACACCGTATATTTCCATAAATTGTTTATTAAGACGTCTCCTTTTCTAAATTAGGATAAAATAAGACCATTAAGCCACCAACTATGAAAAAGTTTTTAAAAATTACCGGAATAACCCTACTTATAATCATTGCCCTGTTAATTGCCATACCCTTTGTGTTTCAAGGACAAATTAAAGACATGGTGAAACAAGTTATAAATCAGAATCTAAATGCTCATGTAGAGTTTAGCGATGTAAGCTTAAGCTTTATTAGGAGTTTCCCTCAAGCGCATGTGGATGTTAGCGACTTAGTAATTACCAATTTCGAACCCTTTAAAGATGAAACTTTTGCTTCTATCAAAAATATTTCCTTTACCATGTCGGTAAAAGAGCTTTTTAAAAGCGCCAGCGAGGGGCCTATAGTCATCAAGTCCATTACCGTTGATGAAGCATTATTAACACTAAAAACAGATAAATTTGGAAACAGCAATTACGACATCACTAAAGAAGACGAAGCTGCCCCAACAGAGAACGAAAGTAGCGGGTTCGCCATGGACATCCAACATTACAGCATTAAAAACAGTGCTTTAACCTATAGCGACGAGGCTTCAAAAATGCTGATAAATTTAACCGAATTAAACCATATAGGTAAAGGTATTTTCTCTGGAGACATTTCTGAATTAGACACAAATACAGATGTTAACGTTAGCTTCACCATGGATAGCACGAATTACCTAAACAGTAACCCCGTTAAACTGGATGCTATAATCGGACTAGACCTAAACAACGATATATATACATTTAAAGAGAACAAAGCACTTATAAATGCATTGCCTATTAAGTTTAATGGTTATGTGAAGCTAATAGAAGAAGGCCAAGAGATGGACATTTCCTTTGAAAACCCGGGGTCTGATTTTAAAGATTTCTTAGCACTTATTCCAGAAACCTATTCCAAAAACATTGAAAATGTTGAGACTACAGGTAGTTTTAAGATAAAAGGAATTGTAAAAGGATTGGTTTCAGAAGAAACAATTCCTAAACTAGACATTAGCATCACCTCCAACAATGCGTCGTTTAAATACCCAGACCTCCCAAAAGGGATTAAAGATATTAGCATCAACACCCTTATAAAGAATGAGACAGGCTATATGGACGACACCTATGTGGATATAAAAACGCTCGATTTTAAAATCGACAATGATGCTTTCAAATCATCTGCTACTATAAAAAACATGACTAAAAACATGGTGGTGGATGCAAATATTGATGGGATTTTAAATTTAGCTAATCTTACAAAAGCATATCCCATTGCATTAGACAATGAGCTTACAGGTATCTTAAAAGCAAAGATACATACAGCTTTCGATATGAATGCTATTGAAACGAATGCATATGAACGCATTAAAGCTGATGGCAACGCAAGCATAACAGGGTTCGTTTTCTCGTCAGAAGACCTTGCTAATCCCATACAGATATCTCAAGCAGCTATGAGTTTCTCGCCACAAACAGTTTCTTTAAATACCTTTCACGCTAAAACAGGGGAAAGTGATTTAAAAGCAAGTGGATCCATCCACAATCTAATCGGTTTTTTATTAAGCAGTAAGGCTACCTTAAAAGGAAACTTTAGCATGGACTCAAACCTGTTCAAGGTAAGCGATTTTATGGCTGAAGACAAGGTAAGTACAACTACCGATAACAAAGGCACAACAGCCCCTTCAGAATCTTTAAAAATCCCAGCTTTTTTAGATTGCACGATCAAAGCAAATGCCAAAACGGTAGTGTACGATAACTTAAATTTAAAAAATGTTTCTGGAATCTTACATATAAAGGACCAACAGGTTACTCTTGAAAATTTAACCTCCCAAATATTTGATGGTGCTTTAGCTGTTTCTGGCGATATCTCGACTAAAAATGAAACGCCTACATTTCATATGAATTTAAATGCTGATGGATTTGATATTGCTAAATCATTTAAAGATCTAGAACTGCTTCAAAACCTAGCACCGATAGCTAAATTATTTCATGGAAAATTGAATACGACGATTAATTTATCTGGCCAACTAGATAAAGACTCTTCCCCTATATTAAGTACTGTTTCCGGTAGCGCATTAGCCCAATTGCTCACTACGAAAATAGATGCCGAACAAAGCCCCTTACTAAACAAATTACAAGACGCTTTAAGTTTTATAGAATTTGACAAACTGGATTTAAAAGATTTAAAAACAAAACTCGAATTTGCTAATGGGAAAGTAAGCGTACAGCCTTTCGATTTAAAATACAAAGATATAGGGATTACGGTTTCAGGAGCCCATGGCTTTGACAAAAGCATAAATTACAGCGCTATATTTAATGTTCCGGCAAAATATTTGGGTAGCGATATAAATAGGCTTATTGGAAAAATAAATGACAATGAGGTTAATAACATGAGCATTCCTATTACAGCAAACATTGGTGGAAGTGTTACAAGCCCTTCTGTTAAAACCGATTTCACTAGTGGCGTGAGTAATTTAACCAAACAACTCGTGGAAATTGAAAAACAAAAACTATTGAGCCAGGGAACAGATAAAGTGAAAGATTTAATAGGCGGCATTCTTGGCGGAAATAAAACCAAAACAGATTCCATAAAAGAACAACAAAACAATTCGGTACAAAATGTGCTTAAAGATATTATGAGCAACAAATCTAAATCCGATACTACTAGCGTTAAAAAAGATTCTATAAAAACCAATACCACCAAAGATGCTGTAAAAAACGTTTTGGGCGGATTATTAGGAGGGAAAAAGAAAGCAAATGATACGGTAAAGTAGTTTTTTACTCTTACTTTAAAAAAAAGCATAAGCAACAGAAAATCTGTTGCTTATGCTTTTTTTATTTAAAATCCACTTCATTTTTTCGATATTTCATAAAAAAATGTTAAAATATAATCAATTTTAATGAGTTTTACATGATTTATTAAATAAATATGCCACTTTATTAGGTTTATCTAATAATAAGGTTAGATTATACCTTGGTCGAATTTATACCTTCTTAACAATCAAAAAGATAGTGATGAAGGTTCACTTTAAAAATTATACATGAGGCAATTAAAAATCACGAAGCAAGTTACTAATAGAGAGTCTAAGTCTTTAGATAAATACTTACAAGATATTAGTAAAATCCCTTTGATAACCGCCGAAGAGGAGGTTGAATTGGCACAGCTTATCCGTACGGGTGACCAAAAAGCTTTGGATACCCTTACTACTGCTAACTTGCGTTTTGTAGTTTCAGTTTCGAAACAATATCAAAACCAAGGACTGTCGTTGCCTGACTTAATTAACGAAGGCAATGCTGGCTTGGTAAAAGCGGCCAAACGTTTTGATGAAACCAGGGGTTTTAAGTTTATTTCTTATGCCGTTTGGTGGATTAGACAAGCAATTCTTCAAGCTTTAGCAGAACAATCTCGAATAGTTAGATTACCTTTGAACAAAATTGGCGCTATTAACAAAATTAATAAGGCGTACTCATTTTTAGAGCAAACGCATGAAAGAGCGCCAAGTGCTGAGGAAATAGCTCATAGTCTGGACTTTACAGAAAGTAACGTTAAACAGTCGTTGAGAATTTCGGGAAGACATGTGTCCATGGACGCTCCGTTAAAAGAAGGTGAAACCTCTAATTTATACGATGTTATAAATACAGATGAATCACCGAGGCCGGATTCTGGCTTAATGAAAATTTCTTTAAACACGGAAGTTAATCGTGCTTTAGATACATTGTCGGAAAGAGAAGCGGAGGTTATCCGTCACTTTTTTGGCATTAGTAGAGAGCAACCTATGAGTTTAGAGGAAATAGGGGACTCTTTTGGCTTAACACGCGAGCGTGTAAGACAAATTAAAGAGAAAGCAATTAGAAGATTGCGGCACACCTCAAAAAGTAAAGTATTAAAAACGTATTTAGGATAGTCCTAAAACGTATCATCCATAATTTAAAACTAATACATGCTAAAAATCATTGTAAAAGAAGGCGAAAACATAGAACGCGCATTAAAACGTTACAAACGTAAACACAGAAACATTAAAGTAATGCAAAACCTAAGAGAAGGTCAATTTTTCACAAAACCATCTGTTAGAAAGCGTCGCGAAAATCAAAAAGCAGCTTACATACAAAATTTAAGAGACCAAGAAAATATTTAAAACGTCTTATACCCATTACAACAAAATCACCACATGCATATGTCGTGATTTTGTTGTTTCCACTGGGAAAGATCTTAAATATATTTTAAAAAATGCTGTTGGACGTAATGTCTGCAAATATCTTATGCAATTTAAACAGTACGTTTAGGCAAAGTCCATCTCTGCCAAAAAGCTTAAGATGCTGTTGGAAGTAATAAGTTAGAAGCTTTCTCCTTATAGCGTAAACGAAAATTTTACAGTATGGAAAGATCTACTACTAGGCCTTCATTACTGCGAATATTAAAAACTGTATCATCTTCAAAAATAAGATACTGTCCTTTTAAACCCACTAATTTACCAGAATAGTTTTGGCTTTTAATCAGGTTCAAACTCTTTGGTTTTTCAGGATATCTTTGCACGGGGAACTCCAAGATTGTCTCCGTATTATTTTCAATAAAATACTCTTTTGCTTCATTAGGGATATATGGCTTTAAGCGCTCACGCCATTCCAAAAGGTTTTCATCTACAACCTCATTTTTCAACATTGTTCTCCAATTGGTCTTATCGGCAACATAATCTTTTAAAGCCACTTCTGTAATGCCTGCCAAATACCGATTTGGCACCTCTACAATTTCAATAGCTTCATGTGCCCCTTGATCGATCCATCGTGTAGGCACTTGGCTTTTTCGCGTAACACCAACTTTCACATTACTTGAATTTGCCAAATACACAATATGAGGCTGTAATTGTACTTTTTTCTCATAAACCAAATCGCGATCTTCTTTTTCCAAATGTGCAGTGCTCAATTCTGGACGCATAATCCAATCTGCAGCCTGTGGAATATCAAAAAAACAAGTTTTACAAAAGCCTTGTCTATAAATCGGTTTATCCAGTTCACAGTTCAAACATTGGTACTTTACAAATTGAATATGAATGGTTTTGCCCAACAATTGGTTCATATTTAAAAAGTCAGATTCAAACACTAAATAGTATTGAATAGGACTTAAAAATTCTGTTTCCATTTTTGTCAAAACACCTTGGTAGGTCATAAAAAAAAGTGTTATTTTTAAAGTCTTAAAGATAAAAATAAATATGCCAATACCTATAGTTAATTCAATTGCTTCTTGGTTTTTAAAAAAACGTTTCCATCAAATAGAATTGTTTTTAAAATACCCTAATGAAGTCCAAAACGAATTACTATTAAACCTTCTTGACATTGCAAAAAACACCGAAATTGGCAAGCAATATGATTTTGCAAGTATTAAAAACTATAAAACGTTTGCTGAACGTGTGCCTATAAGATGCTATGATGATTTACAAGGCACCATTGAACGTGCCAGACAGGGAGAAACCAATATTTTTTGGCCTAGCCCGATAAAGTGGTTTGCAAAATCTAGTGGGACCACCGGTGCGAAAAGCAAATTTATTCCCGTTAGCCAAGAATCACTTGAAAATTGCCATTATGCGGCTGGTAAAGATTTGCTTTGTATGTACTTAAGCAATAATGAGGACTCCCAATTATTTACCGGCAAAAGCTTGCGCTTGGGCGGAAGCCAAGAATTATATAAAGAAAACGGTACAATCTTTGGCGATTTATCGGCAATTCTAATAGACAACATGCCTTTTTGGGCCGAATACAGCAGTACCCCCAGCAACAAAGTCTCTTTAATGAGCAATTGGGAGCATAAAATGCAGGCTATTGTAAACGAGACCATCAATGAAAATGTTACTAGTCTTGCTGGCGTTCCTTCTTGGATGCTAGTACTCCTTAATAATGTACTCGAAAGCACAGACCAAACAAGTTTACATGATATCTGGCCAAATTTAGAAGTATACTTCCATGGCGGTGTTAGTTTTTCCCCTTACGTAGATCAATATAAAAAAATACTTCCTAAAAAAGAGTTTCGATATTATGAGATTTATAATGCTTCCGAAGGTTTTTTTGCCATTCAAGACCAAAACAATTCCAATGAATTATTACTCATGTTGGATTATGGTATTTTTTACGAATTTATCCCCATGGATTCTTATGGCACAGCAACAGAACAAGTTATACCTCTTAATGATGTTAAACTAAACGTTAATTACGCTATAATTATTACGACAAATGCAGGACTTTGGCGGTATAAAATTGGCGATACACTTAGGTTCACATCATTAAATCCCTATAGAATAAAAATTTCAGGGAGAACCAAACACCATTTGAATGCTTTTGGAGAAGAACTGATTATTGAAAATGCTGAAGAAGCCTTAAAAAACGTATGTAAGCGTACTAATGCAGAAATTGTAGATTTTACTGCTGCTCCTATTTTTATGGAAGGCAGAGAAAAGGGTGGACACGAATGGCTGATAGAATTTAAGACGCCTCCTGAAAATATAAATTATTTTAACGAGCTTTTTGACAATGCGTTAAAAGGATTAAATTCCGATTATGAAGCCAAACGTTATAATAATATGACCCTTAACAAGCCCAAAATCCATATTGCTCGCAACAACCTATTTTACGATTGGTTAAAAAGGAACAATAGGTTGGGAGGCCAACATAAAATACCCCGACTCTCAAATTCGCGTGAATATTTAGACGAACTCCTGCACATGAATTTGTAATCTATGCAAGCCCATTCATTATATAAATTTCTGTAACTTAAAACGAAACAACAAACACTCTTCCCTATTGAAAGCTCGCTAAAACTACATAGCCATTACCTAAACAATCGTGCTTTCTAAAAATCTAACACATCAACATTAAAAGCACCTCCTAAAAGATCTTTCATAACCTCTGGGTTACCATTAGTGAAAAATTGATTTTCAGATGGGGTGTTTTGAGCGTTCAACACATCATATTGGTCTAAAACAACTTTAGTCTGTTTTGCCACTGCCAAACCAGAATCAATAATTTTAACCTGTTCTGGCAACAATTCCAGTAGTAAAGGCATAAGATAAGGATAGTGCGTACAGCCCAACACCAAATAATCGATATTTGCAGCAATCATGGGGTCTAAATATGTTTTCAGAAGTGCTTTTGTTAGCGGGTCGTTAGCTTTTCCCGCCTCAATAAGCTCTACCAAGCCTTCTCCTATACGTTCCACAACGCGATGGCCTTGTGTGTACAAAGTGGAGGTGTTGTGAAACAGCTCACTTGACAAGGTGCCTTTGGTCGCTAAAATACCTATAGCTTTTGTTTTAGAGTTTAAAGCCGCTGGTTTAATTGCAGGCTCTATACCAATAAAAGGAACCTTATATTGAGATCTAAGTATGTCTATAGCATTAGTAGTTGCCGTATTACATGCTACAACAATAAGTTTACAATTCTTATTAAGCAAATACTCTGTGTTTTTAATACTCAATTGGAGTATCTCGTTTTTGCTTTTAGACCCATAAGGTGCATTGGCACTATCGGCAAGATATATCGTGTTTTCATGAGGCAAAAGCGCGAAAATTTCTTTCCATAAAGATGTACCCCCTACCCCAGAATCAAAAATACCAATAGGCTGTGTGTTCATAGTTAACAAAAATAAAAAAGCTACCTCATTAAAGGTAGCTTTTTTCAATATTATTTGAGTTTTCTATATTCTGAATTAGATGCCCAATTCTTTTTTCACATCATTTAAAAGGTCTTTACCATCTGCTAAAATAGTAGCACCTTGAGCTGTATCTAAAACATAGTCGAATTTTTGTGCTCTAGCAACCTTTAAAATAGCAGCTTTAGCTTTCTCTGTAATAGGCTTTAACAAATCCATTTCTTTAGTTTGAAGGTCTTTTTGTGCTTGGCCTTGGTATTGTTGGATATTTTGTTGCATGCCTTGAATCTCTTGACCTCTTTTTGCATTTTCCTCATCTGTTTTTGATGGTGCTTCTGCTTCGTATTGTTTTACTTTATTTTGAAACTCAGTACCCATAGTCTGCAAATCTGCTTGATAGGTTTTACTTAACGTTTCTAATTGCTTTTGTGCCGCTTTCATGGCAGGCATGGCAGAGATTAATTCCTGCGTGTCTATATGTGCAACTTTACTTTGGGCCTGTGTAAAACTAACGGTTCCAATACATAATGCAGTTGCTAATAAAAGGGTTTTCAATTGTTTCATTTTTAAATAGTATTTGTCTGTTATTATTTGTTATTACTTAGGCTGTCTCTAACCCGTTGTCTTTCTTCTAATATGTTTTGTTTTCTTTCCTCTAATTCTTTTTTTCGCTGCTCTCGCTCTTGAAGTTTCCTTAGTCTATTTTCTTCTATAAGTTGTGCCCTGGTTTTTGTTTCAGTATTATCTTGGTCATTTATTTCATCAATAACTTTCTCTTCAGGAACTACTGTTTCGTTAGGGCTTTTTCTTTCCTCTAATTTTTCTTCTCTTGCCTGAGCCCTTTCTTCTAATATTTTTTGCCGTCTGTCTTCTGCTTCCTTTTTCTTGGCTTCACGCGCATCTAAAACTTCTTGTCGGCGTGCTTCTTCGGCTTTGGCCCTTTCTTCTCGTTTGTCTTCTAAAGCGTCTTCACGTGCCTCTTGCTCCTCATTAACTTCAGGCACAACATCTTCTGCTTCGGCAGCTCTACGTTCTGATTTTGATGAGGCTTGAGTACGTTTTGAAGTTCTGGTAATACTTCTTATTATTTGCTCACTTAAATCAAATTGTTTTGCTGAATATAACATAACAGCATCTGAGGATTTATCAAAAATGAAGTCGTATTTTCTACTTTCTGCGATATCCTGAACTGCTGAAAAAACTTGATCTTGGATAGGCTGCATCAATTGCTTTTTTTGAATCATTAAATCGCCATTGGGTCCAAAACGTTTTTGCTGATAATCCAATATTTCTTTTTCTTCAAAATCGATATCTTCTTCACGTTCGTCTATAAGTTCTTTGGTAAGAAGTGTTTTCTCGTTACTTAAGTCTTTTCGTTTTTGTGCAATTTCAGAAAGTCGCAATTCAATTTCATTTTTCCATTTTTGAACTTTGCTCTCTAATTGCGACGAAGCCTCTTGATATTCGGGAACGTTTTCTAAAATATATTCAGTATCTATATACCCTATCCGAACTCCGCGTTGGGCGTTTAGGGATAAATTGAGCATTAGCACAATTGTCAATAAAAAAAGAACGTTGCTTTTCATTTGTTTTATATTTTATAATCTACCTGCATAAATTTTAAAACGACCGTTGTTTATTTTTGTAAGGTTTTGAATGGTTTTTTCAAATCACCTGATTCATTCTTATTTTCAGATGCAACTCGCAAAATAAACATTTTTGGTTTTATGAAAAACTTTAATCTTAACTATTTTTATTCTAGTGTTGTTTCTTCAGAAGTAATACTAGAAAATACCGTGCCAAAATATGAATTAGCTTAAAATTGTTGTCCAATTATAAAATGAGTTTCCCATCCGTTCTTCACAGTTTCTCCTGGTAATGGATCGAAACCATGACCGAAATCAATCCCTAATAATCCAAAAGCAGGCATAAATATTCTTACGCCTAAACCAGCAGAACGCTTAATATTAAAAGGATTATAATCCTTAAAACTGTTATATGCTGCACCACCTTCAATAAATCCTAAAGCATATATCTTGGCAGAAGCAGCCAATGTTATGGGATAACGCAACTCCAAAGAGAATTTGTTATAAATAGTAGCACCATCATTGGTTATGTTTCCGTTTTGATCTAAAGGTTGAATGGATTGGTTTGGATAGCCTCTTAAAGCAATAGACTCTCTTCCATCTAGGCTATAACTTCCAAGTCCGTCACCACCTAAAAAGAATCGTTCAAAAGGAATCACCCCCCTATCATTATTGTAAGCACCTAAAAATCCAAACTCAAAGCTAGGCTTAAGCACTAAGTTTTTAGTAATCTCTGTGTACCAATCGCCCTTAAAGTTCACTTTGTAAAACTCCAGCCACTTATATCGCTCTTGATCAATTTCTGCTATTCTTGTTTGTGCATCTGTTCGTTGCTTAGTCGTTATTGCCGCATCAGCGCTTATCGTTGTTGCATAATTCTCTGCTCTTTCCTCCTTTAATGCTGCATAATCTACACCATTAACCAATGAATAAGGAAATGAAAATTTCGCTGTTGCACTAAAACTAGATCCACCAGTTGGAAAAATGGGATCTATTCGTGTATTATTTCTGCTTAAGCCCACCGTATAAGATAAGTTGTTCGCATATCCATCGCCAAAAGTAAATAAGCCAATGTTGTAGTTATTTAAATCGTAACGTTGGTAACCAAGTGCCTGTGATAAAGTAAAGTAATCGTCAGGAACGCTTAATCGTCTTGCTAAACCAACTGAAATACCTGTAATATTAAAACTTCTGCTTTTATCTGCATTTCCAGTTGTGTAATCGTATTGAAACTGTTTCGTTCGCGATAAAGATGTAGAAAATTGTACAGGTCTTTTACCTCCTAACCAGGGCTCAGAAAATGAGAAGCTATAAGTTTGGTAAAAACGGCTAGCCTGCAATCGCAAGGCCAGTTTTTGGCCATCGCCCATAGGAATGGGCTTATAGGCTTTCCCATTAAGAATGTTTTTTATTGAGAAATTATTAAAAGACAATCCAAGCGTGCCTATAAAACCGCCACCGCCATAACCGCCTTGTAATTCTATTTGGCTAGATCCCGTTTCTTTAACCTCATACTCCATATCAATAGTCCCTTCATTAGGGTCTGGATTAATAAAATTAGGGGTTATCGCTTGTGCATCAAAAAAGCCTAACTGTCCAAACTCTCTAACAGTACGCATGACATTCGCTTTACTATAAAGCTGACCTGGGCGCGTACGTATTTCACGGTAAATAACATGATCATTAGTCTTATCATTCCCTACTACGGAAACATTATTGAAATAAGCCGGCTTACCTTCGGTAATTCTAACCTCCATATCAATAACATTATTGTCTGCACTTACTTCTACTGGATTTATAGTTGAAAACAAGTAGCCATTATTTTGGTAAAGGTTGGTAATATCATCCGCATCCGGTTTGGTATTGTCTGCAATACGCTTTTGTAACAACACACCATTATAAGTATCCCCTTTATTAATACGTAACATTCTGCTTAACTGTTGGTTGGTATATATTGTATTTCCAATAAATTTAATGTCACCGAATTTATACAACTCACCTTCTTCAAGGTTAATGTTAAGCGTAATTGTTTTATCGTTATTAACGATTATACTGTCTGATAACACCCGAGCATCTCTGTACCCATTTTCCTTATATTTATCTATCATATGAGATAAATCGGCTTGATAAGCAGAGTCGACAAACTTAGAGCGTTTGAAAATGCGAATTAAATTAATTTTTTTAGTGCTTTTCATACTTTTTCTAAGCACTTTATCTTTTAAATTGGTATTGCCCTTAAATACAATATCTTTAATTTTAACTTTTTCACCTTTATCTATAGCCACCACCATGTTAACCCTGGCTGTCGTTATAGAATCTTTTAAATCTATAGTATTGATATTTACCTTGGTGTTGTAAAAGCCTTCTTTTTTATATTTATTAACCAAATGGTTTTTAGTAGTAACCCTAAGATTCTCTGTTACTTTTACACCTTTATGAAGTTTATTGTCCTTAATAATGGCTTCAATTTTCCCTTTTTTAACACCTGTTATTTTAACTTCATTAAGTTGGGGCAAATCGGAAAGCCTAATTTCTAAGTAAGCGGTGTCTCCTTCAATTTTAGTGATGTATATTTCTATATCACTAAACAATTTTGAATTCCATAGTTTTTTTATGGCATTACTGATATCTTCTCCTGGGATCATGATTTCCGAGTCTTTTCTCAACCCAGAATACGTAACAATAGTTTCAGATCCAAAACTGGTGTTCCCAGAAACGCTAACGTCTCCTAAAATATATTTTTTACCGTTATCATACGGTTCGCTTTGTGCTTGAAGATTAGTAAAGCCGATTAAAACAACGCATACAGCAATAAAACGTTTTACATATAATCTAAATGGTAATAATTCACCTAAGTTGTTCACTTGTTTTCCCAAATCGTCGTTCTCTTTTTTGATATTCGATAATAGCATTTAATAAATCCGTCTTTTTAAAGTCCGGCCAAAGTATGCTTGTAAAATGCAATTCGGCGTAGGCAATTTGCCATAATAAAAAGTTGCTAATACGCTGTTCACCACTAGTCCTGATAAGCAAATCTACGTCTGGTAAATTTTGCGTGTAAAGATGCTCATTAATAATTGATTCATCAATTTTTTCGGGCGAAATTATATTATTTTTAACTTTAATGCTAATTTCTTTTACTGTGTTTATTATTTCTTCCCTCGACCCGTAGCTTAATGCTAAAGTCAAAATCATTCTATCATTTGTTTTTGTAGCATTCACAACACCCTCTAGCTCCTTATAAACTTTAGCTGGCAATGATTTTATATTCCCTATGGTACAGAGCTTTATATTGTTTTCCTGAAGGGTTTTAATTTCTTTTTTTAAAGAAGAAACCAATAAACGCATAAGGGTGTCTACTTCAGGTTTTGGTCTGTTCCAGTTTTCTGTAGAAAAGGCATATAGCGTTAGGTTTTCAATTCCAAGTTTCGCAGATGCCTCTACGGTTTCCCTAACGGCTTTCGTACCGTTTTTATGCCCAAAGGCGCGCAACATACCTTGCTGCTTTGCCCAACGCCCATTGCCATCCATAATAATAGCGATGTGTTTGGGTAATGGTTTCTGTAATACTTCCTGTTCTAAATCCATATTAGTTGGCACAATAGCAAGGTTTTATTCCGAACGTATAGGTTAGGGTTATTCCCGTAAACACATACCAATCGTTATTATTGATATTACCAAACCTATAAAGCGCTTGTTTACTTTCTGAGTCTGGCACACTACCTTCAATTTCATCAGAAAAGGTAGTTCTGGCCCCCACTTCAAAACCTAATATCAATTTATCTATAAAAGTTGTTTTAACACCTAATACCAAGGGAATTCCGTAAATTAAACTTGACGTGTTTTCTGCAGTTTGCACTCCGGCATTAAAGTAATAATTTTTATGGTACGCTATACTCAAGCCTGTATACAAATAAGGTGTTATTACATTTTTACCCGAATGTAAATCAAAATCAAAAAAATTAAATTCCATTCCAGCAGATGCCTCCAAGATACGACTTGCAAAAACATAGTCTCTTTGGATACGTCTTGGGTCGTCTGATTTGCTGTCGTCTGCTTTCAATTTAGTATACATGAGTGAAGCTCTCCAGGAATGCCTAGGACTGCGGTTCCATTTATAAAGTCCGCCCAAAGCCAACTGATTGGGAGAAATATAATCTGTAGCGCCCACATCTCCAATTAAATTACTACCCCCTACAAAAACCCCAAGCTCATGAATTTGAGCATGCCCATATGGTATGCTTAAAATGATTATTAAAACGATTGCTAAGTGCCTCATAAAGGTTAAAAAGTTTGCAAATATAATAAATAAGATTTTACTGCTACAGTTTTGAGTTAAACAGTATTTCTGTAAAACAGATTTTTCTTCTAATTATTGTTTGAGCAGTACTACTTAATTACGTTTATCTTCTCCCCACAGAAGCTTTTTTCTAAGAGTATCCAAAAAGCTTTCATCCATAAGCTCGATCATTTTAATATTAAAGTCTGCTTTTTTTATTTTTATCAAGGTTCCATTATCCAAAGTGGTTATTCTAGAATCCAAAGAAATCAGATGATTTTCCTCTCGCCCTGCCACTTTTAGATGGATTTCTGTATTATCTGGAATAATTAATGGTCGTGCACTCAAGTTATGTGGTGCTATTGGTGCCAAAACAAAGCTATTTGTTCGCGGCGTAATTACAGGCCCACCACAACTTAAAGAATAACCAGTTGACCCCGTGGGTGTAGACACAATCAATCCATCACTCCAATAAGAGGTTAAATACTCATCATCCAAATAGGTTTCAACCGTAATCATAGATGTCGTGTTTTTTCTACTGATGGCGACTTCATTTAATGCAAAATTCAACTTCTTGATATCCTTATTTTCTGGTTCGGTTTCTACGGACAATAAGCTACGTTCAGAAATTTTATAATGGCCATCCATAATATCTTGAATGGCTTTTTCTATTTGCCCTACCTGTATGGTGGCCAAAAAACCAAGCCTGCCGGTATTAACGCCAATAATGGGAATACCCAAATCTTGAATATATATAACAGCCCTTAAGATTGTACCATCGCCTCCAATACTTACCAAAAAATCAAATGATTTATCTAAGGTATCAAAAGTTTTAAAGGATGTATACTTATCAAAATTAGGAGAGTTGCTTTTTATCACGTTAAAAAACTCAGTCTCAATATAAGCATCTGCATTTTTCTCCACTAAATAGGCAAAAAGCCTTTCTACTGAATTTATAGTAGCCTCGTTATAAAATCGTCCAAAAACGGCAATTTTCATAAATCTAAATGTTTAAATATTTTTTCAGATAATCCGATCGATCTTTAAGACGCTCCATATAATTATCGTCTACATGACCAGAAACCACGCTATAACTGTAACGCCTAAATGTCTGGATAATAGCACTTAAACTAGTGCCTCCAATTTTTAGGGTAACCTGCACTAAATCTGGTTTCATTTTAGAAACAAAAGCACCTAAAAGTTTCCCGCCATTGGATTCTATAATCTGACTTATTTCACTAAAAGAATAATCATTTATACCTTTTTCTACCACTAAAACACTTCCTGCTTCAGAGAAAAAAGGAGATTCGCTAAATAGACTTATAATATCATTGAGCTCATAATAGCCTAAATAATCATTTTTATCATTTAGCACAGGGAGAATGTTTGCCGAGTTTTTTGCAAACATTTCTAAAACATCCAACCACAACGTATCTTCTCTTGCAAAAAAAACTTCAATAGCATAATTATAATCCATTAAAGCCTTATCGCTTTCAAAACAATGGGCATCGGTTTCCGAAAAACACCCTAAAAAACCTCCAGCACTATCGACTACGGGCATATGAGAAAAAGTCAACTGATTAAATAGCACCTGTAAATCACTGATTTTACTGGCTCCATCAAGAGGTTTGATATCGTTAATAATATATTCAGACAGTTTCATGACACAAAGGTATTACGCTGCAAATTAATCAAAAAAATAGCACTTAAGCCTGTTCTACTTTGTATTTTTGCCTTTTTAAATTTGAAATCATGACAAAGTTAAGTGTAAACATTAATAAGATAGCCACTTTACGAAATTCTAGAGGTGGTGATATGCCCAATGTAATACAATTCGCCAAAGACGCTCAACGATTTGGCGCAGAAGGCATTACCATTCACCCCAGACCTGATGAACGCCATATCCGGTATCAAGATGCGCGCGATTTAAAATCGGTGGTCTATACCGAATATAATATTGAAGGCAACCCTGTAAAATCGTTTATAGATTTAGTGTTAAGCGTAAAGCCTACACAGGTAACCTTAGTGCCAGACGCTGAAGACGCCATAACAAGCAACGCTGGATGGGACACAATCAAGCATAAAGATTTTTTAATCGATGTAGTTAAAGAGTTTCAACAAAACAATATTAGGACATCTATTTTTGTAGATCCCGATTTAAAACAAATTGAGGGCGCCAAACTTACGGGAACAGATCGAATAGAACTGTACACAGAAAGCTTTGCACACGAATACAGTTTAGGCAACGAAAACGCTATAAAACCTTTTACAGCATCGGCAGAACTTGCTCACAACTTAGGCTTGGGCCTCAATGCCGGTCATGATTTAGCTTTGGATAACATTCAGTTTTTCAAACAAAACACCCCCTACCTATTGGAGGTTTCTATTGGGCACGCGCTTATTTCTGAAAGCCTGTATCTAGGGGTTGAAAATGTTATTCAAATGTATTTGAACAAATTAAAATAATGCAGCAGTCATAAATAATATATCAAAAATGGTACTACATTCAAATATTTTAGGAGAAGGCAAACCTTTTATAATCCTTCATGGTTTTTTAGGAACAAGCGATAACTGGAAAACAATGGGCACCGAATTTAGCCTATTAAATTTTCAAACCCATTTAATAGACCAACGCAACCATGGCCAAAGTTTTTGGGACAACACTTTTAATTATAAGGTATTGGCTGAAGACCTAAAGCACTATTGCGACCATTATCAACTGGATGACATTGTGTTATTAGGACATTCCATGGGCGGTAAAACAGCCATGCTATTCGCTACACTTTATCCGGAGATGGTTTCAAAACTAATCGTTGCCGATATTTCGCCCCGGTTTTATCCAGAGCACCACCAAACCATCCTAGAAGGCTTACAGACCATCGATTTTGATAAGATAAAAAGCCGAGGTGAAGCCGACAAACAGCTCCAACATTATATTAAAGATTTTGGAACCCGGCAATTTCTTTTAAAAAACCTGTATTGGAAACAAAAAGGCGAATTGGCTTTTAGAATGAATCTGGAAGTATTAGTCGAAAATGTTTCAGAAATAGGCAAAGCCTTACCCGAGGATGCGAAATTCGATAAAGACACGTTGTTTTTACACGGCGACAAATCAGATTACATCCAAGAACAGGATAAGACCTTGATAACACAGCATTTCCCTAAAGCCAGTGTTGTTACCATAAAAAACGCAGGACATTGGTTGCATGCAGAAAACCCGACAGATTTTTTTAAGGCTGTGATAGCGTTTCTAAAACCATAACCTCGTTTTTCAATATAAAGAAATTTCATGTTTTCGCTGTAGCTTCAATACGGAGTTCTTTACGAAACCCCTATGTTGTTATCGTTTTTGTTTTATTTTTTTTAAAGTTTTCTCAAAATGTAACGAGCAAAGCCACTAGCAACGCACCACTAAATATTATTGAAGCTGCTCCCATTTATCCGGGATGCGAAACTGCAGGAAAAACACGGCAAGAATAGCCTGTTTATCAATAGGTGTATCGGAATTTGTAAATTTAAATTTCAACAGCCAAATTGCAACATCACTAGACTTAATTGGAAAACAAAAAATTTATGTTATTTTTAAAATTGATAAAAACGGCAATGTTATTGATATAAAAGCAAGAGCACCGCATCCCGTTTTGGAAAAAGAAATGCTAAACATTATAAATTTATTACCAAAAATGGAACCAAGCATACAAAAAGGAAAGCCCGTGACCGTACCGTACTCAATACCCATAATTTTTAGCGTGGTAAAAAAAAATTACAGACAAGTATATCATTCCATCTATTAGAGATTATTAAACTTAAAAACATATAATATGAACCTTATTATTAGACTTTTACTAACTGCTTTAGCCGTTTTTATTTTAGCCTATTTTTTACCAGGCGTCACGTTATCAGGCAATGCGTTTACAACTGCCATTATCGTAGCCATTGTTTTAGGCCTATTAAACGTACTGTTAAAGCCCGTACTGGTTATTTTAACACTGCCCATTACCGTGGTAACTTTGGGCTTATTCCTTTTAATAATCAATGCGCTTATGATATTATTGGCAGACAAGTTAATTGACGGCTTTTCTGTAAGCAGTATTTGGACAGCCATACTATTCAGTATCTTGTTATCCTTTCTGCAATCGATACTCCATTCTCTTTTAAAAGAAGAATAAGAACAGCTTAAAATCAAGCGATTAAAAACTTTGCTAGGATATAAAAATATATTAATTTTGCATCCCAATTTTAGTCACATAAATTTTAGGTTTTTAAAACAACCTTTATTGTCAAATGCCTGATTTAAGGCTTTATATCATTTTAAAATGAATATTACAAGAGAAAACATTGATGCATTAAATGCTGTATTAAAAGTAGATATCGCGAAAGAAGACTATAGCGATAGTGTAGAGAAAATTTTAACAGATTACCGTAAAACAGCTAACATCCCTGGATTTAGAAAAGGACATGTACCAATGGGCATGGTGAAAAAACAATATGGCAAAGCCGTATTGGTTGACGAGGTAAACAAATTGCTACAAGAATCACTAAACAAATATTTAACAGAAGAAAAGCTAGATGTTTTAGGGCAACCCTTACCAAGACCTCAAGATGACATCAATTGGGACGCCGATAATTTCTCTTTTGAATTTGAATTGGGCTTGGCACCAGAATTTGAGGTAGAACTAGAAAGCAAAACCCCAATTGTACAATACCATATTGTTGCCGACGATAAAATGATTGACGAACAAATTGAGCGTATACAAAAACAATACGGAAAATTAGTATCTCAAGATACGGTTGAAAAGGACAGCGAAATTACCGGTGTTTACAAAAATGAAGCTCAGGACATTGAAAATACAGTAACTTTAACTCTTGACAAGTTTAAGGACAGTGAGACTGAAAAGAAATTTATTGGTTCAAAACGCGGAGATAGCATCACGTTGCAAACCAAAGGTCTTTATAATGACGACCATGAATTGATGCACGCCCTAAAACTAGATCATGATGCTATCCATGGCTTGGATATAGAGGTAACGTTTACAATTTCTGAAATTAACAAACGTGAACTTGCAGACTTAGATCAAGACCTATTTGACAAATTATTTGGAGAAGGCACAGTAAAATCGGCTACAGAGCTTAAGGAAAAGATAAAAGAAGATGCAGAAAAACAATTTGTTCAGCAAGCCGAACAAAAGCTTTTAAATGACGTAACCGAATTTTTAGTGGATAACACTAAGTTTGATTTACCTGCGCAATTCCTTACCAAATGGATGCAAACCGCAGGTGAAAAAGAAATGGATGCTACGCAAGCGAGAGAAGAGTACGAAAAATCTGAAAAAAGCCTGCGCTACCAATTAATCGAAGGTAAATTGATTACTAATAATAACATACAGGTAAGTATGGACGATATTAGAAATCACGCTAGAGAAATGATCAAGGAGCAAATGGCACAGTTTGGACAATTAAACCCTTCTGATAAAGAATTAGACGATATTGCCGCACGTATATTATCAAATCAAGAAGAAGCACGCCGTATTTCAGAGCAATTGGTTAGTCAAAAACTAATTGCCTTATACAAAGAGAAGGCTAATCTTAAAGTAAAAGAAGTGACTTACGAAAACTTTGTTAAAGAAGTTTATGGCGATAAGTAAGTAAAGATAATTGCTTATATTTAGGCGCTTAAATCTATTGGTTTAAGCGCCTTTTCATTCAAAAACGAACCTTAACAAAGAGCTTTTAACACATCTTGATAGAGGTCAATCTTTAATCAAAATTTATAATAAAATACAATTTATGGATTACGCAAAGGAATTTGAGAAATTCGCAATAAAAGACCAAGGTATCAGCAGCACATATTATAATAAAATTATGAGCAGCATGTACCCTACCAATTTAACACCCAATATTATAGAGGAGCGCCAAATGAATGCCGTAGCAATGGACGTGTTCTCTAGGTTGATGATGGACCGCATTATCTTTATGGGCACAGCTATCAATGACCAAGTGGCGAACATCATCCAAGCACAATTATTGTTTTTGGAAAGTACTGATGCTGCAAAAGACATCCAAATATACATTAACTCCCCAGGCGGTAGCGTATATGCCGGTTTAGGCATTTATGACACCATGCAGTTTATAAAACCAGATGTTGCCACCATATGTACTGGTATGGCCGCATCTATGGGAGCTGTTCTACTTTGCGCAGGAGCCAAAGGAAAACGTAGTGGCTTAACGCATTCAAGAGTTATGATTCATCAACCACTAGGAGGCGCACAAGGCCAAGCCAGTGATATAGAAATTACCGCACGTGAAATCTTGACCTTAAAAGAAGAACTTTATAAAATTATTAGTAAACATTCGGGGCAGGATTACGACAAAGTATACGAAGACAGTGATCGAGATTATTGGATGAAAGCCGATAAAGCTAAAGAGTATGGCATGATCGACGAGATTTTGGCACGTAATTAAATAAAAAAATCGTAACTTTATAACTTGTTTTAGGGCTATTATAAACATGTCGCCCTATACTAAACTTAATAGATTAATGGCAAAAGAAGAATTAGAATGCTCGTTTTGTGGAAGGAAAAAACCAGAAACAAACTTGTTAATAGCAGGATTAGATGCGCATATATGTGACAGATGTATTGAGCAAGCACACGGTATTGTTATTGAAGAATCCAAGCAAACCGATAGTAGCGACCTGTCTGCAGAATTAAAACTTCGCAAACCCCAAAAGATAAAGGATTTCTTAGACGAATATATTATTGGTCAAACCATGACCAAAAAAGTAATGTCTGTGGCCGTATATAATCATTATAAACGTTTACTTCAACCCGTTACTAAAGATGATATTGAAATCCAAAAGAGCAATATTATCATGGTGGGCCAAACCGGAACCGGTAAAACCTTAGTCGCAAAAACCATTGCAAAAATGCTGAACGTACCTTTAGCTATTGTAGACGCTACCGTTTTAACTGAGGCAGGTTATGTTGGGGAAGATGTGGAAAGCATTTTAACACGTTTACTACAAGCTGCTGATTATAATTTAGAGAAAGCAGAAAAAGGCATTGTTTTTATTGATGAAATTGATAAAATAGCCCGTAAAAGCGATAACCCTTCCATAACACGTGACGTTTCTGGAGAAGGCGTGCAACAGGGTTTATTAAAACTACTAGAAGGTACTGTGGTGAATGTTCCACCAAAAGGGGGGCGAAAACATCCAGATCAAAAATTTATTGAAGTAAATACCGAAAATATTTTATTTATTGCTGGCGGTGCCTTTGATGGTATCGACCGTGTAATATCAAAGCGGTTAAACATGCAAGCGGTTGGTTATAGCGCTTCAGTTTCGGAAAACATTGTGGACAAAGACAATTTACTACAGTATATCATTCCTAAAGATTTAAAAGACTTTGGCTTGATTCCTGAAATTATTGGACGTTTACCTGTACTGACCCATATGGATCCTTTAGATGCCGAAACATTAAGAGCCATCTTGACCCAGCCCAAAAATGCTATCATTAAGCAGTACAAGAAACTGTTTAGCATGGACAATATAGATTTCACCATTACAGATGGCGCATTAGATTTTATCGTTGGAAAAGCTATAGAATATAAGCTTGGGGCTAGAGGTTTACGCTCTTTATGTGAAGAGATTTTAACAGACGCCATGTTTGAATTACCTTCTACTGATGAGAAAAAACTAAACGTGACAAAACTGTATGCTGAAGATAAATTAACGAAAACAACTTTAAAGAAATTAAAAGCCGTTTCTTAAAAACCTTTTACAGTAAAAAACAAATAAAAATCCTGTTCCACATATTGTAGAACAGGATTTTTTTATTCTTTATACCAACTAGAGTATTTTATATAGTTATTAGCGATACGGTTTATTTCACCAGAAATAAGCTCTTCACTAACATCTTTTACTTTTTTTGCTGGAACACCGGCATATATACTTCCAGATGTTACTTTTGTGTTTTGGGTCACTACAGCGCCAGCGGCTATAATACTATTGCTTTCTATAACACAACCATCCATCACAATAGCTCCCATACCAACCAACACATTATCACGTATCGTGCACCCGTGCACTAAAGCATTATGGCCAATAGAAACGTTGTTCCCTATATGGGTTGGCGACTTCTGATAGGTGCCATGAATAACAGCCCCATCCTGCACATTTACCTTATTGCCCATTTTTATATAATTCACATCTCCACGAACTACTGCGCTAAACCACACACTACACTGTTCCCCCATTATCACATCTCCTAAAATAGTGGCGTTTTCGGCAATATAACAGCCCTCTGGTATTTGGGGCGATTTTCCATTTACGGTTTTAATAACTGGCATATTTTATTTTATTAAAAAAGAAGTCTCTTTATTCCTTCTCAGAATCTTCTTTTGGATTGTAATTTATATAGATACTATCTTATAACATTAAAAAGGGTTGATATAGACCTGCTTTATTTATAAATAAAAAAATAATACGATGCTAAAAGAATCTACAACTCGTTCTGCACTAAGCTTTAATTTACGGCAGGGCACCTACAATCGTAACGTACTTTTCGACAACCAAAATTGTACCCCAGCGTTATCTGATGAAAGCCACCACTGGAAAACCGCATAGCATTAGATTGATAAGAGTAATTGTAAGCCACCATGAAATTATTATAATCCATGCCTAAAATAGGTGTAATAAGCTGTAATTTTTGACTATTGATGCTGTTGTCACTTATATTTCTATATTCGGCACCATCCAAACTGGTTCTATACGATAGCCCTCCCCAAACATTCCCAAAGGCCATGCGCTTATATACTTTGGCATTTATATCCAAAGAAGCTTCTTTTGTGCCATCCTTATATTGAAACAAGATAGAAGGCTCATAACTAAAATCACTGCCCAAAGCCCCAAAAACACCACCAACAGAAAGCAAATATCGCCTTAAATTACTGGTAATCTGTATATCGTTATTAATTCCTGAGTTTTTCAGAAGATTCTTAACCGTACCATGTGCGTAATATTCTAAAAAATGGTATGAAAAACCAAAGTCCACATTAAAGTTTGTAGCACTTTCTATGGTTCCAGAAATACTAGGGTCATATCCATCTAAAGGAAATGTGGTTTCATCCAACTGATATTGGATAAATCCGGCACTTAACCCAAACGACAACATGTTTAAATCTACTTCACTTCTAGAAAACATCACATGATGCGCATAAGTAGCATATGCGCCTTTTTGAGAGTGGTACCCATTCTTATCTGCATAAACAATACCCCCAATACCCGATTGCGAATCTCCCACTCTACCATTTATACTTAAAGTAACGAGCTTAGGGGCGTTTTCATGTCCAAACCATTGCTGTCTTGCTGTTAATCTCACTTTCGAGCAATTGGCTACACCTGCCATAGAAGGATGTATCAAGTAATAATTATCCGTTAAATAATCTGTGTATATAGGCAAGCCTTCTTGAGAACTTACACCTAAGCTAAAAAGAATGCCTATAATTAGGTTTAATATGTATTTTAAATTCATACGTTTAACTTCAAAAAAGATTTCAGTATCACATAAACGCCTTAATTCCTAAAAAATCTCATATCCAAATAAGGATAAAACAGATAGGCACGCTCCTTTTAATTTTCAGGGACAACTAAAACCAAATATATGGATAACTCAAGCTTTCTTTTAGTATTTTTGTGAAAAATAGTTAAAATGAACACTTTCAAGGTTTCAATACAAGAAACGTCCAATAAAGCTATCGTTAAATTTGAATTAAACGAGTTTATAGTAAAGCATCAAAGTTATGAATTTAACAATATTGACGAGGCGAAAGCATCTCCTTTGGCTCAACAATTGTTTTATTTGCCTTTTGTTAAAAAAATATATATCTCTGGAAATTTTGTAGCAGTAGAACGCTATAATATTGTAGAATGGGCAGACGTTCAAAATGAATTAGCGGAACAAATCGAATCTTATCTCAATGAAGGTGGTACGGTTATAGAAGAATCTGCCATTTCACAAAAGAAAGTTCCTGTTACCATTTATGCCGAAAGCACTCCAAATCCTGCTGTTATAAAATTTGTTGCTAATAAAAAATTAGTAACCAGTTTATTTGAGTTTACATCTATTGATGAGGCCAAACTTTCGCCCTTGGCTACAGCATTATTTCATTTTCCTTTCGTAAAAAGTGTCTTTTTTGATGAAAACTATGTTTCCATAACAAAATATGATATGGCCGAATGGAATGACATTACTTTAGAACTACGTGAATTTATAAAGCATTACATTGAAGACGGTAAAGAAATTGTTTCACCTCATGCTGCGGAGACTTTAAACAAATCTTCTGGTCAATTAGATAATCATTATGAATCGCTTGACGACACTTCTAAAGAAATTATCAATATTCTTGAAGAGTATGTAAAACCCGCCGTAGCTAGTGATGGTGGTAACATACAGTTTATATCCTATGACCCCGAGACGAGAAATGTAAGCGTTATGCTGCAGGGGGCTTGCAGTGGCTGTCCCTCTTCTACATATACCTTAAAAAGCGGTATTGAAAATATGCTAAAAGAAATGTTAGGTGATAAAGTAAAAACAGTAGAAGCTATTAATGGCTAAAACGCTTAACAACTCAAGCTAAGTAACTATATATCAAATCTTTATTTTTTATTTATACGAAAGTTTTGTACTTTATGATCCATTTCGATTACAATTGATTGATTTATTAATCTTAAAAGACAAAAAATTATGGCCGTATTAAAAGTTATTGAAGTATTATCAAGCTCTGAAAAAGGTTGGGAAGAAGCCACAAAAAATGCAGTAAGACATGCTGCCAAAAGTGTAAAAAACATTCGTTCCGTTTACGTAAAAGAACAAAGCGCTATTGTTAAAAACAATGAGGTTACGGAGTTTAGAGTAAATGTAAAAATCACTTTTGAAGTAGATTAAACGGCATATTAAAATAAGCCTATAAAAGCGTTTCTTTATGAAGCGCTTTTATTTTACACAAACCTTTGGTGATGGTCATGTCCATCTTGCGCGCTATTTGCAAAATAAGATTTCCGTGCACCAATAAGGCCAATAAAATCATTCAAAACCAGAATGTTAGACTTTTCACTCATTACTATTGTAAAAAAAAACGCTTCATAAGCACGGTAAGCACAACACAATTCTAAAATTACAATCTTACTCTTTGCCAAGCGACGCCTTACTACGTTTAAGATTTTTGTGAGCCATAAAAAAATCTTATTTTTACTGTTCATTTTAAATAAAACACTTTTAACTTTAATAATTTATGGATTTAGAAAATTTTGAAACACAAAAATGGATTGATTTAGCTATACAATATGGACTAAAAATCATTGGGGCCATTGTCATTTGGATTATTGGTTCTTGGATTATTGGCAAATTACTAAAAGCAGTAAACAAAATCATGGCTAAAGGCGATTACGATATTAGCCTTCAAAAATTTTTGTTGAACTTAATAAGATGGACCTTAAAAATCATTTTAGTTATTGTTGTTTTAGGTACTGTAGGAGTTGAAACCACCTCTTTTGCCGCTATGCTAGCTGCTGTTGGTCTGGCTATAGGCATGGCTCTTCAAGGATCGCTAGGGAATTTTGCGGGTGGTGTTTTGATTATGATATTTAAACCGATTAAAATTGGCGATTATATAGAGGCCCAAGGAGAAAGTGGTACTGTAAAAGAAATTGAGATTTTTACAACAAAATTAACCACACCTGATAACAAAGAAGTTATTATACCAAATGGCGCCCTTTCAAATGGGAATATTACCAATTATAGCACACAAGACACACGCCGTGTAGATTTCACATTCGGTGTTGGTTACGATTCCGATATTAAGAAAACCAAAGACGTTATTTTTAATGTTATTAACTCACACCCATTAGTTCTAAAAGACCCGGCAACCGCTGTAAATGTGTCAGAGCTTGCCGATAGTTCTATCAATTTCTTTACCCGTGTTTGGGTAAAAAAAGAAGACTATTGGACTGTAAAATTTGATATTATGGAACAAACCAAAGAAGCACTAGATGCCGCCGGTATTGATATTCCTTATCCACATCAAGTTGAAATCCATAAACAAGGCTAAATTACAATTTAGGTTTAGGCTTTAAAGCTACAAAATCCTTTAAATAATAAGGCTCAAAATAAGCGACATCTTCGATGTCGCTTATTTTATATTTACTCTGTGCCAACACCCCCATTTCATTAGCAGAAGGTAATTTACCCTCTAAAAATATAGCATTAGGATGCTGTATCAGGATTTTCGTTTTCTCAACACCGTCTCCTATAAAATATACAGGCCCTCTTTCTAAATATTCAGAAAAAGAGTGGGAATCTAACACTTGTGCTTCTGTGCCCCTTATTGGGCTATAGTTAGCATCAAATACAGCGGAATAAACCTCCATGCGCCTAGCATCAAGTAAGGCTACAATAACACCATCGCAACACGCTACCTGATGCGCTAAGGCTTCTAGCGTCGAAATAGCAATCAAGGGTTTATCAAGCGCAAAACAAAGCCCTTTAGCGGCCGAAACTCCTATACGCAACCCCGTATAAGACCCTGGCCCTTTACTTACCGCAATAGCGCTTAAATCACTAGCTTTTATAAGGCTCGCTTTTAAAACCTCATCGATATAAACATGAAGTTTTTCTGCATGCGAATAGTTTTTAGCGTTATCTTCTTTTAAAACTATGGTTTCACCATCTTTTGAAAGGGATACAGAGCAATTAGTGGTTGCTGTTTCTATGTTAAGGATAAATATACTCATTAGTTAGTTAAGGGTTTGCCCATGTAAAAATCCAATACTTTTGTTTTAAAAACAAAATCATATTTGGCATTTATTAAAGAAGACTCCGCATTGATAAGTTGAATACGAGCCTGTTCTAGTTCAAAAGTATTCATAACACCAATATCATAGCGCTCTTTAGAGTTATTAAAAGCTAATTCTTGGGATGTTAACGATTTTTTTGCCGCTTCAAAAGCCTTTAGTGCCGCCTGCGCATCGGTATATGCTCTTTGTATGTTAGACTCTAAATCCAATCTTGCTTTTTCTAAGCCAAGCTTACTATTGTCTTCTCTTATTTTCGATTTCGCAACGGCTGTTTTATTTTGAAACCTTGAAAATATAGGAATGTTTACACTCAAATTCAAATTATGGCCTTTCAATAAATCCAATTCCCTAAAAAAGGCTTGTTTGATAAAATCGTTTCTAGATTCACTCCAAACAGACCCAAAGCCATACCCAAAACTTACTGATGGATAATAACCAGATTTAGATATCTCGGTATTTAATTCTGCATTTTCAATGGTTTTCTCAGCAACTTTAATTTCATTTCTATGCTCTAAGGCAAAATTTAAAATGGGGGTAATGTTTTTGTACATTAAAGATTCTGATGGTGTATCTACTTCGATAATCGCCACAGCAAAACCATTAAAATCTACTTGTAAAAGTTGTGCCAAGGTAAGCAAAGCTAAATTGAAATTATTTTCTGCAATAGTAACCTGTTGCGAGTCCCTACTCAAGGTAGCCTCAACATCAAAAATATTTGCTTTTGGCTGCACCCCAGCATCTACCAGGTCTTTCACTTGGATTAATTGCTTTTCAGAAAACTCATATTGGGCTTGCGCCGTTTCCAAATTTTCTTTGTTAAAAAGCACATTTAAATAGGCATTTACTACATTTAAGGCAATATCATCTTTTATTTTCGCCAACTCCAAATTATCAATTTCCTGGTTTAAAAGCGATTGCTTGTACAGATTTAAAGTTCTAAACCCATTAAATATCGTTTGATTGACCCCTAGGTTATAATTAAACGAGTGTGTGGTTTGGTTATTAATACGCTGATTGGTAACAGGGTCGAAGCCAGAACCAATACTCATACGCTCCCCAAAGCTCCCACTTAATGATGGCAAAAACTGTCCTTTTGCAGCAATAATCTCTTGTTCGTCTATACGCAATGTGTTTTCAACTTGTTTTACAGAAATATTATGTTCAAGCGCATAATTTACACACGCTTCTAATGTCCATTTTTTATCTTGGGCAAAAGATGAAACCGTAGTAAAAACCAAACAAACTGATATTATATTTTTAAACACCTTCATATTAACGGTTTCTTCCTCCTTTTTCATCTTCGTTTTCTTTTGATGCTTTATTCCAAACTTTAATTTTATCACCCTCTTTAATGCCATCTATAATCTCAACATTAATACCATCAGACAATCCTAATGCCACATTTTCCTTTCTAAAACCACCACCCTCTTCTAAAATTTCAACAAAAGGTTTTTCTGTAATTCTATTGTATTGTAAAAGCGCTTCCCTAATAGCAAAAATACTGTCTTTACTTTCAATATCAATTTCGGCATTGGCACTATAGCCCGCTCGAATATTGGTTGTAGAATCAATAGAAACATGTGCTTTTATTACAAATTGAACCGCACCATTTTCCTCGATTCCTTTTGGCGCCACAAAGGTTAATTGTGCAGCAAACTCTTTATCGTTAATCGCTCCTAAAATCACTTTTATTTGTTTTCCTTCCTTTAACTTACCAACATCAGCCTCATCAACTTTACCTTCAAAGATCATCAAGCTCATATCTGCAATAGTAGCAATAGTAGTTCCGGCGTTAAAATTGTTGCTTTGGATCACTTGGTCGCCTTCACGTACGGGAATTTCTAATATCGTACCTGGAATTTGGGCTATAATATTGGTATTTGCAGAACTACCGCCAGAAATAGATCCCCGTTTAATAATTTGATAATCGTTTTGAGATTGTGCTAAAGTTTCTTTAGCTTGATTGAAAGATAGTTCGCTGTTTTCAAAATCTTGCTGGGATATTACCCCTTTATCAAAAAGAGACTTGTTCCTTTCGTATAAAATCTTAGCATTATCATAAGATAATTTGGTGGATGAGATTCTACTTTTCGCACTAACTAAACTTTGCTCATTTGGCACGACACGTATGGTAGCAATTAAGTCCCCTTTTTTAACACTATCCCCTTCTTCAACAAAGATTTTATCTACAATACCTGATATTTGAGGTTTTAATTCCACTTCTTCTTCCGGATTTAGTTTTCCCGTTGCTACCGCTTTTGTGTTAATGGAGGTATAAAATGGCGCTTCCACCTTAAAGTCTTCAATAGCTTTTGAATTGGCATCTTTAAAATATTTCAATACCACAACCAACAGTATTAAAACAATGATTCCTAAAATAATTTTTACTGTTTTATTCATTTTTTTATTATTTTTTAATTTTCGAAGAAGGTTATTTTACTTTTTGTACCGATAACAATCTGCACCACCTTTTTATGTACCATGTATGTGTTACAAAAATAATTTATTCTTCCCTTAACGCTTCTATCGGTTTTATACTTGTGGCTCTAAACGCAGGTATCAACCCTATTAAAGTGCCTAAAATTATTAATATAATTAAAGCCACAAAAACAATCGCTATAGATACGGAAGGGTTTATAATGGCAGCATCCTCCCCGTGTCCGAAAAGTTTATTGACTAAAATTAAAATCCATCCTCCAGAAATAATGCCAAATATACCAGCTACCAATGTTAAAAAAACGGCTTCCACTACTATTTGCCTTTTAATTTCAAAAGGTGTTGCCCCTAGGGCACGGCGCACCCCTATTTCCTTGGTTCGCTCTTTAACAGTAATCAATAAAATATTGCCAATGGCAAATACGCCTGCAATAAGAGTGGCTATACCCACAAACCATGTTAAAAATTGCATTCCCGTTAAAAACCCTGTTACTTTCGCAAATTCCTTACCAGCATTCGCACTACCCAAGGCACGATTATCTTCTGGATGGATGTTGTTCAGGTTTTTCAATAATAATTTAACATCCTGCTCTATTTGTACGATATCATATTCTGGCTTAACCGTAAGCATCATAAATCCAATTTTATTTCCTCGGTTATAAAGTTGCTGAAAAGTGGTAAATGGAATATGGATATCTGTGGATGGACCTAAATTAATATTAGAAGGTTTTAGTAACCCGATAACCGTAAAAACACTATTGTTTATTTGGATGTATTTCCCAATAGCATCCTCATTTTTTTCAAACAATTGTTTATATACTTCTTCAGAAAGCACCGCTACCTTTTTTTTATTATTGATATCATTCTGGTTAATAAAACGACCATTCATAAGATGTTTTTTATCTACCAAATCAAGTAAGGGATAATCGCCTGCCACTCTAAAACTTCCCGAAAGAAAATCTCTCACCACTAGGGCTTGGTTTTGACTTCTAGGCACTACAAATTCAATACCCTCAATGTTTTCCTCAATTTTTTTAGTGTCGCCAAGTGTTAATTGCACTTGCCTGTTTTCCTGAAAACCTTTAAAAGGCATGCCTGTACTCTGTCCCCAAATAAACACACTGTTGGTTGCAAAATCCCCAAATAAAAGATTAAAATTGTTTTCCAGACCTCTAGCAGAGCCTAACAGTGCAATTAACAATAAAATGCCCCACCAGACGCCTACCATCGTCAATACAGATCTTAGTTTGTTTTTACTAAAGCTATCGTAAACTTCTTGCCAGGTATCTCTATCAAATAAAAATCTTAACATTCTAGTCGTTTCTTAGAGCCACAATGGGCTTGATTTGAGATGCTTTTTTGGCCGGAAAATAGCCAGCAATAGTTCCTGCAAGTATTAATGTTATGGTGGCACCAACAACCAAAACTGTGCCCACTCCAGGGTCTTTTATAAAATAGGTTTCAAGCATTGGCGCGGCAAGCTCTAAAACACCTACACCCAAAAGCAAGCCCACATATCCTGCAATAGATGTTATGATAACAGATTCTATTAAAATTATAAACACAATAGAACTGGGAGTGGCACCCAAAGCTTTCCGTATACCAATTTCTTTAGTTCGTTCTTTTACAATGAAAATCATAATATTACTAATCCCTACAATACCGGCTATTAACGTACCAAAACCAATAACCAAAATAATAACATTTAAAGCAAAATTAAATTGTTCTACATTTTTTGAGGCCTCTGCCATATTCCAAATCCGAATGGCACGTTGATCACTCTCTGCAACATTAAACCGCTTTTTTAATGATTTAATAAGGTCATTTCCAAACAAAACAGCTTGATTGTTACTTAATTTAGGATTATAAGTTAAATGCATTAAATCTACATAATCATTGTTACCATAAATTTGTTGTGCAGTTGAAATGGGCGTATAAATAACGTTTTCTTCATTATAGCCTTCATCATCAGTAAAAACCCCAACTATTTTATATTGAATGCCACTTAAATTAATATATTTTCCTATAGCATTTGTTTTTGAAAACAAATCGTCTTCTACTACTTTACCAATAACAACAACTTTTGCTCTGTTATGAATATCATTTTGGTTTATATACCGCCCTTCTTTTACCTTATTATTTTCAATAAACATGTATTCAGGATGGACAGCTCGAAGTTGATAGTTGTTCTTTTTATTTTTGAATGAAGCCGTAACCTGTCTATTTACTTTAGACGTTATATATTGGACTTTGTCGCCAAATTCGTCTAAAATAAAGTCATGATCTTCGTTTTTAAATTGGATACGTCGCCCTGCTTGTAAACCTTTATATGCTTTACTAGTACTTCCCGAAAATATTACAATAGAGTTTGTGGCATCGGTACCGAAAGTCTCTGAAAAGGTGTTATTTAAACCATTGGCAATACCGAACAGAATGGTAAATAAGAGTATAGCAAAAGCAACTGTAAAACCAGACATTAGACTTCTAGTTCTATTCATGTTTATACTCTGAAATATCTCTCTCCAGAGCCCTAAATCAAACATGTTGCTTTACTCTAACTTGTTCTATTTTTGTGTCTTCCATAATAACACCGTCACGCAAACGCACAACACGCTTACACATATTGGCTATATCTTCTTCGTGGGTAACCATCAAGATTGTTTTCCCTTCATCATTTAATTGCTGGATAAACGCCATGATTTCATATGAGGTTTTTGTATCCAAAGCTCCCGTAGGCTCATCGGCCAATAATAATTTAGGGTTTGCAGCCAAGGCCCTAGCAATGGCAACCCTTTGGTTTTGACCCCCGGAAAGCTCTTTTGGCAAATGGTGCGCCCAGGGTGCCAAGCCTACTTTTTCTAAATGAAACATGGCTTTCTCTAAGCGTTCTTTTCGTTTCATTCCTTGGTAATATAAAGGCAGTGCTACATTTTCAAGGGCATTTTTATATTTGATAAGGTTAAACGACTGAAAAATAAATCCCAAAAATTTGTTTCTATAAATAGCTGCTTTTTTTTCTGTTAGATTTTTAATGGGCAACCCATCGAGTATATATTCACCAGAATCGGCTTCATCTAAAATGCCTATGATATTGAGCAAAGTTGATTTTCCTGAACCAGAAGACCCCATAATAGCGACCATTTCACCGCTTTCTATAGCTAAATCTATCCCTTTAAGCACATGCAAACTAGAGTCGCCTATAGGATAAGATTTATGAAGTTGATTGATCTCTAACATATTCATGTTTTAAAATTACAAATAGCTAAGCGATTTGCAACCATATTATGACTATAATTAACGGTATTTATTACAAAAAAATGGTACAGAGATTTTATAAAAATCTACGCTTTGTTTTTCGAGTAAAAATATTTTCTATAAATACTAAAGCCTAACCCTGCCAGTACAATATATGGGATTGACATTAAATAAACGATGCCATCATTAATCCCTTTTGCAGTACCTTGGCCTTCTTGGCTTTCCAATACAGCTCGACACATTGCACATTGCGCATGAATATCTAAAATAAAGAAAAAGACGATTAGAAAAAAGAAAACTTTGTTTTTCAAAATAAACAATTTAAAAGATTCTACTTATTACCAGCATTATCCATAAATGCCAAGATATTACAACCTCAATTAACACCTATTACGCATAGACATAGTATGGCGAAATCATGATATAAACCACCACACCGGTTACCGTTACATAAAGCCATAAAGGAAACGTAATTCGCGCTATTTTTTTATGCCTTTCAATATCATTTGTAATTCCTCTTACAAAAGTAATCAGTACGAACGGAATAACGGCAATAGACATTATAATATGCGTAATCAATATAAAATAATATATATATTTAAGTGTTCCTTCTCCCCCAAATTTGGTAGAATCACTTGTCATGTGGTACAGCACATATAATACCAAAAACATAGCAGATAACGCAATAGCCGTAATCATTAACTGCCGATGCAAATTAATTTTTTTATTCATGATTGCAATAAAAGCCAATACTAAAACTAAGGCTGTTAACGCATTTATAGAAGCATATACAGGAGGTAAAAAAACAGGTAACTCCAGCTCTATCTTTATTCCGAAAAGCGCTGCTACTACCAAGGGTATTATAATGGATAGCGCAATAATTAATTTATTATACCTTTTAGGATCCAATATCTCTTTTGAGTTATTCATTAAGCAAGGTTTTAATATCGACTTTTAGGGCACTTATTTCTTCTTTAACACCATCTTCATCCTCTTTTTCGGTTTCTGATACAATTCCACCGTAATAAATAATCGGATTTCCATAATTATCCATCCTAGAACGAATAAAACCTTTTTTATCTATTAAAGCAAAGTTGCCAGAATGCTCAAAACCACCAGCTGCATTAGCTTCTTCTGCCGTATAAAGATTAAAGCCTTGATTGGCCAATGTGTAGATTACGTCTTTATCACCGGTCATTAAATGCCAATTCTCATTTGTGATACCGTAATTTTCTGCATAAGATTTTAAAACTTCGGGAGTATCATGTTCTGGGTCGATGGTAAATGATGCTACGCCAAAATTTTCAAAATCCTTAAATTCATCTTGGATCTGCACCAAATTTTTATTCATTCTAGGACAAATTGTAGGGCAGGTTGTAAAAAAGAACTCCACAACATATACTTTACCTTCATAATCTGTATTGCTTATCGTTTTTCCATCTTGATTTGTAAAAGAGAAAGAAGGCACTTTTCTTGGTTCTCCATTAATCTCTATGTAAACCATCTCAGGAGCATCTGTTTTTTTATCTTTAGCAAAATCACTTCTGCTCTCATTTCTAATAACATCTTTATTGGAAATTCGATCTACAATTTTCGGAACGAAAATAATACCAAAAACAAGAATGATAAAAGCAATACCTATATAGGAGTAATTTGTTTTTTTGTTCATCGTTTTATAAAATATAATTATTTAAAAAATTGATATGAGACTAATTGCAAAACTACAGAAGGGTTTTATTAATATTCATTTTTCAAATCATCTGCCCTGCGAGATTCAGAATTAAATTCACCTTTTCTTTTTTGCCTATATTCCGTAAATAAGATTCGAATATCTTCACTCATCTTATTTTTTATTTCGGACACTTGTATACAGTTGTAGCTTCTTAAGCCGTATATGGGTTTCTTTTTCGCCAACTCATTGTCTGATCTATCATCAATACGCCCTCTTTGGTTCAAATCTTTATCAATAATAAACACATGTTCTGAAGCAAGATTCTCATCTATAGAGCCATCACTTTTCAAACTCTCATATACTTTATGGATGGCGAGACTATCTCCATACACAAAAGACCAGAATCGGACGTCTTCATAAGTAACTATTTCAGACTTAAGTTGCTCCACTTGCTCTTCTGTGCCATGAGGCATTAATATAACAATTTGAAACTTTTTAAAACCCTTAAACTTATCATAGACCAATTCTTTTAAATTAGAAGCAGCTATGACTTTGTCCATGGGGTTTTTACCAAAAAAACCCAATACTGTAATATGATCTTTTAGCATTATAGGAGCCTCAGAAGTAGATTTAAATGCCTCCAAATCTAAAACATGTTCATTAACAATGTCCAATGGTGTATAGTTATGGGTTGCCGGGTACAGCAACAATAAAAAAGTAACAGGAAGAAAGAACAAAATCCCTAAAATTACGTAACGTTTTATTTTCTTGACATCCATTTTAACGATTATTGCTGTATTTTTAAGTAAGTTGCAAAAATAAATAAAGACGGCTTAAAAACCGTCTTTATTAGTCTATTTAACACTTGTACCAAATTGGGTAAACGGTGTTTAAAAATCTGTAGCGTTGTATCTGTTTGCTATAAAACGCGTATACAAATATTAGTATACGTATTAAAAATCTTGTTTTATATAGCCATTTTGGAAAACATCAAAAACATATCCTCCTTCTTGAAGCAAAATAAAAACCAAGTATGAAATTAAAAAGACTCCAGTCCAAACGATCATACGTCTTAGCGATTTCACTTCATCTCTAACATGCATAAAGTCCCAAGTAATATAGTAAGCCTTTACAATGGTTAAGATGATGAATATCCAATTTAGGATTTTCATGCCTATGAAATATCGCATTAAGATTTCAGGTTTATAAATCCCTAAAACCACTTCTACTGCTGTGATAATAGAAAGCAAGATTAAAACCCCCCAAATTTTTTGAATGTTTGATTTGAATTTTATACTGCCTCTAAAAATTTCTAATTTATGTGTGTCTGCCATTTTGATACTATTTTAGATCCCGATAATTCTTGGGATAACAATACTAATAATTTATTAAACCAGGTAAAAGAATGTAAATACAAATACCCACACCAAATCCACAAAATGCCAGTAAAGACCAACCTTCTCTACCATTTCATAACTTCCTTTTCGCTCATAGGTTCCTACTATAACATTAAAAAATATGATGATATTTAATATAATACCCACAGATACGTGAAAACCATGAAACCCTGTTATAAAGAAGAACAAGTCGGCAAATAATGGTGGACCATATTCATTTACATGAAGGTTAGCCCCTTCTACAACTTGTATTCCATTGTTTTTTAATTGTTGTAAAGACTCGCTTCTAGAAAGCACTGTCTTTTCGCCTTGCGCGTTATTGAATTGAGTTCTTACCAAAAGATTTTCATTGGTTTCAAATCCATGCATGACCTCCTCAAGGGTATAAGATGGCAAAGTACCTTCACTTACAAACCACAAACCGCTTTTACGATCTTGTTGTACTCTTTCTGTAGTACCAGCAATTGCAAAATCTTTTAATGCCACACGATTTCCTTCTGCATCAACAAACTGAAGCATATTACCCCCTTTTGTTTGTATCGCGCCATAATCACCTTTAATAAAAGTAGCCCATTCCCATGCTTGTGAACTCACAAAAACGAGCCCTCCAATAATTGTTAGAAACATGTATAGGGTCACTTTTGCCTTATTCAAATGATGTCCTGCATCTACAGCAAGCACCATTGTTACAGAAGACATGATAAGCACAAACGTCATAAACGCCACATAAATCATGGGGTGTTCTTGACCGTGCAAAAATGGCACGTGTGTAAACACTTCATCAGCGATTGGCCAAGTTTCACTAAACTTAAATCTAGCAAAACCATAAGCGGCAAGAAAACCTGTAAACGTTAAGCTATCGGAAACGATGAAAAACCACATCATCAATTTACCATAACTAGCTTTTAGAGGCTCATTACCTCCACCCCAGGTTTTTACCTCGGTTTCAGTATTTACAACTGTAGTACTCATATATAATGGTTGTTTTTTAGTTCGACAAAAATAATCATTTTATTTATTTAAAGAAATATACACATATAAAATTCAAGAAACACCGATAAAACCTCTATTAATCATGGTTTTTACTTCACAAAGTATAAAAATAGAAACAAATATATCCATAGTACATCAATAAAATGCCAAAAATTAGCAGCCAATTCAAGTCCCAGCATATTATCGGCTTGGTATTTTTGCTTAAAATGGTTATAAATAACAACCAACAAACAAACCATCCCCACAAGAACATGAACAATGTGCACCATGGCAATTAAAAAGATATAAGACATGGTTATATTACTTGTTGGCCCGGTAAAGTTATATCCTAAATCAATAATTTGTTGAAAACCTAAGAACTGATTATAAATAAAAACAATTCCTAAAACCAATGTAGCCCATAACAGCACTGTGGTTTGTTTGGCCTGACCCTTTTTTAAAGCTCTTTTTGCTAATAAAAATGTTACGCTGCTTAACAAAATAACAAAAGTACTTACGATAAAAGCATTGGGCAATTGGAAATCACTTAGCCAATCGGGTCTAGAGCTACTCACCACAAAGGCACTGGTCCACCCTGCAAAGGACATGATTAATGACACAATGCCAAACCAAAGCATCATCTTTTTCGCTCTGCTATTTTTTTCTTTAAAAGTCCCTTGTGTTAAATCCATTTTTATCTTATAAATTTATCGATAACATACACTATTTGAACAAGTGAGATGTATAAAACGCTCACCAACATAAGCTGTCTTGCGGCTTTTTCAGTCATTTTATTGAACAATAAAACAGCATAATAAAGCATCCACAAGCCCAGTAAAAACACAATAATTGCCGCTAATACAGACAGTTCTAATTGCCCTGTAAAACCAAAAACGGGAATAATAGATGTAAGAATAGTCCAGATACTGTACATAATAATTTGTACAGCGGTCCCTTTATCTCGTTTTCCAGTTGGCAACATAAAAAAACCACCTTTCTTATAATCTTCGTATAAAAACCAACCTATAGCCCAAAAATGGGGGAATTGCCAAAAAAACTGTAAAGCGAATAAGGTTCCGGGTTCAATCCCAAACCGATCTGTAGCAGCTACCCAACCTAACATAAAAGGAATAGCCCCTGGAATGGCTCCAGCAAAAACAGCTAATGGCGTTTTTGTTTTTAGCGGCGTATAAACACAGGTGTACAAAAATATCGAAATTGCCCCAAACATGGCCGTTTGCTTATTAATACTATATAATATGATAAGCCCAAGCAGGGTAAAAACAGAAGCTATTACAAAGGCGACGTTAACAGACATTCTTCCCGCGGGAATCGGCCTGTTTTTAGTACGGCTCATTAACGTATCTAAATCTTTTTCAATAATTTGATTAAAGGCATTGGAAGCGCCCACCATAAAATACCCGCCAAACGCTAATAAAACAAGTGTTTTATAATCAACCGTTTCTACTCCTAACAAATAACCAGCAAGAGAGGAAAAGACGACACTTAATGACAAACGCATTTTAGTGATCTCTTTAAAATCTGAAATCACGGAAGGTGTTGCTATAGAAGGTTTTGAGTCGCTCAATGTAAAAGTTGATAATAGGCATTTATAATGCGCGTGCAAAGATACTTTAATAAAGCGTTTTTAACAATGCTTTTTACGTAAATAACTTATGTGTTTATTGTTAAAAATCAAAATACCAGTTAAATAAGTCGGTTCGAATTCCAAAATTCAACCAAACGGTATTGTTTTTAAAAGTAGAAACCGTTTCTGCTTCTGGATCAAAATTTCTAAAAGTAATATCTGCAAAAACTTTTAAATTGGTTGCCGAGTTTACCAAGTACCCTGCTTGCAAATTACCGTTAAAGGTTTTTGCTTTTATACCCTGCCCGATTTTAACACCGGTATCAAAAGGTCTATCATTATAATTTCTATATATATCCCCTCCATAACTAAAATTATCTGTTCCATCATTATAATCCAGCCCCCTTACACCAAAGATAACTTTAGCATTTGCGAACCAACGTTTGTAATGGTATCGCCCAATAACGATAGCCTCAGAAAAATTGGCGCCCCATAAATGAGCCATAGATTGATTATTGTGCGCATAGTTAAGCACCATAGTATTGTGAGAGTATGTATAAGGCCTTATTCTATTGTATTCCACCTGAAGCATTAAGTTATCAACAGTAAAAGCATTAAAGTATTTAATGCCTAATTGATATCCAAATTTATTCTTCCAGCTCTTTTCACCTCCTTTGATATCGCTAAGCGAAAACTCATCCAATATAAACTGGCTGTACAAGTTTATATTGTCATGCCACTTATATTTTGCCGATGCTCCAAGCAGTGCATTTCCAGCACCTTGTCCGCTTTCAAATTCAATGGCCCTATAAAACACAATAGGGTTCAAATAATTAATATCAAATCCTCTATTATTACTGTTCGTCCAAACTACAGACTCAAACAATCCTATATTTAAACGTTTTGAAACATTCCAGCTTAAGTAATGGTTCGCTATATACTTTGTTAAAAACGCCTTGTCTTCAGTAGCTTCAGGCCTCACGTCTTTTAACCACATCCAAGTATTGGTATATTTTATTTTCCAGAATTTCGTGTTGAGTTTGAAAAAAGTATGCGGACTGGCAACATCGCTTAAAAACAAAGACCGATAACCGTCTCCTATAAAGTTTTTGCCATGCCCAAATTGAACATTGATGAATTTTGCAGGGGCATAAGACATATACGCTTCCGCTACTGGATAATCATAAGCATCTTCTTTAAATCGTTTTGCAATACCACGTCCAGGAACAATAGCTGGATCTGGACCAAAGGCTTTCAGGCTTTCAGAATACCGATTCACATAATCTGCAAAACGTCCCTGACTCTCAAACACAGAGGTGTGAAAATTAAAGTTTTTACCTAAGCCGCCATTTATTATCAGTCCTCGCGTATTATTATAAGTAGCTCCAATCTCGGAGTCTGAACCCAATTGCAAATCTAAGATAGGGTCTACAGAAAACCAATAATCTTTTCCTTCCAACTGTACTAAATGCTCATTCCATAGTTTTCTACTTAACCACGTTTCACTTGATTTATCCAATGTTTTTTTTTCTGCTTCGAAATCGTAATACGTTGCCACTTCTTCATACAAAAAAGGTTTTGAAGCGGTATGGCTATTTGTTCCCATGAGATTTAAACTTCTATCGAATTTAGAATAATCTCCGTGAACAAAGGGAATGTTTAATTGACTGGAATAAGCACGATTCGAAAAGGGTTGTAGAGCAGAATTCACTTTATCGAACTCTGCTTTAGCTTCTTGTTCCAGTTTAGAAACCGCTGGTGAAGTGTCCACCTCTCGAGATGGCGTGCTTTGATTTTCCAAAGGAATTTTTATAGCTATGGAGTATTGTTTAAATACGGGACGACCATTATATGTACCAGGTTGTATTTTTGGAAACTCACCAAACACTTTTCTGGTTTCTGCTTCTAAATCATCATACATAGCATCTACATACATCACCTTAAACACCCCGCTTGTATCCACTTCAAAAAGAACTATGACCTCCCCTTTATAGTTAGAATCTTTAATTTTATCGGGGACTTGGAAACCATTAAAAACATGCTCGAATACCTGTTTATCAAAACAAGTCTTTAGAGAATGTACATCTAAACTATCACAGTTTGAAAAAACAGGTGGCTTTTCATAGTGCTCATTTTGAGCATAAATTGCTGCATGCAGCAACAGTAGGAGCAATACAACGAATTGCTTCATAAGATAAAAGTAGATTTAAATTTCTTGCGAAAGATAGTATATTTTATTTAGTCAGGTCTTGACTTATGCATAACAATAGATTTCAGTTTTTATCAGCATCTCTATTTTTTTTTGAATTCATTACCAAAAAAAGAAACCCCCGATACAGTGTTTGTAAAGGGGGTTTTATAGTTTTCTTTTTTTTCTTTAGGAAAGTAAAAAAAGGATTTAATCTTGTACTTGGAAAACGATAGGTAACGAATAAGGTACGGTTACAGCTTTCCCTCTTTGTTTTCCTGGCTTCATTTTAGGTAATAAATTGACAACTCTGGCAGCTTCTTTTTCCAGTCCTGGATGTGGAGCTCTAGCACGAACACCTGTAATACTACCTGTTTTATCTATTTTAAAGATTACGTTAATACGCTGTCTTCCAGACAAACCTAATTCACTAGCTAATTCCGTATTGAACTTTTTACCAATAAACTTAGTAATCTCTTCCGACATACAGTTTTTCTTAGCCTCATTTGTTTTTTCTTTCTCACAACCTGGAAATACTGGCACATTTTCAATAACAGCAAAAGGCACCTCAATATCCTCTTCTACCTCAGCAACTTGAACTTCTTGAACTTTTACAACAATTTCTTCTTTTTGATCTGTCTCGGTAGACTCGATAACTGTTTCTTCAATTTCAATTTCATCCTCAACAATCTCAATAACTTCAGGAGCTGCTGGTGGTGGTGGCGGTGGCGGTGGTGTTTGCAACTGTTGTGTAATAGGTATTTCCTCCTCAAACTCATCCTCGAGGTTTAAAGACCCTATATCAATTGCTTCTTTATCGTAGGTTTTGTAATTAATAGCATAGTTGGTTAAAAATAACATCAGTGCTAAACCGATGGCAAAATAAAGCGAACTGTTTCTTCCAACATTTGCTTTAGGACTTTTCTTGGCTTCCATAATTTATTCGTTTTCTAGATTGCTAAAATAACTATTTATTTCTCAAAAAAGCAAGCGTTTATAATTTTTTAATATTCTTAAAATTATAAAAACTCAATGCAACAACAGCTAACAATGCGCCAAGGGTATTAGCCATCATATCGTATATATCAAACGACCTAACTGTTGTTAAAGCTCCTTGTAATACTTCAATAAATATGCCAAAAGAGACTGATATAATAAAAACATATTTTAAAGCCTTTGTTTTTTTATAATTAAAATTATAAAAAAAAGCCAACACCCATAAAATGGTCAACACAAAGTAAGCTGAAAAATGAAATATTTTATCAGCAAAAGATATCTTTATGCTTGGCAGGCCTCTTAAGTTTATTAAGCTTGCTGTAGTTAACAAAGCAGTATACGCTACTGCAGATAAAATCCAAAAATACTTAAGCACCCACAAGAGATTTATAAGCATCGGCAGACATTAAGCCATCCACTTCAGAAAGATTCGAGCATTTTAATTTAATCATCCAACCTTCTCCGTAAGGGTCGGTGTTTACCTTTTCAGGGGCATCCTCCAATCCTTCATTAAATTCTATAATCTCACCAGATAATGGTAAAAAAAGATCTGATACTGTTTTCACAGCCTCTACTGTTCCAAAAATGGCATCAGCCTCAAGTGTTTCGTCCACGGTTTCCACTTCTACATAAACGATATCCCCTAGTTCACTTTGTGCAAAATCGGTAATTCCAATGGTGGCAACATCACCTTCAATACTAACCCATTCATGATCTTTCGTATATTTTAATTCTGATGGTATATTCATTTTTTTTATTAATTAGTTATATGACAAATGTATTTATTCCTACTATAAATTCAAATAATAAGACTGTTAATTACCAAAGTTATAACGTATAGTAATTCCTGAACGAATACTGGTTTGCGGAAATGCCGTAGATATGGCATACTCTGAAAACGTGTAATCGAAATAGAAGATACCTGTTAGGTTTTTACTAAATGCATAATCTGCAGAATATTTAACACCCCAAATGGTTTGCCCTGTGGTAACTTGATTGTTTTCTAAATCTAAATACCTGATTATGGTCTTATTATCTCTTATCGATACATCTGCTTTCATGTTCAAATCACTAACTATCCTTTGTCTTGGTCCTGCCAATTGGGAGCGAATATGCACATCTTTAATTCTATAGCCTAAGCCTAAAACATATTCTTTACCTTGCACTTCTGTCATTAAATTATTATCAAAACTAAGCGACAGCAATCGGTCCTTCTTAATTTCGGCTAAAATCTTAACAGAATTCATCATTTCAAAATCAATTCTGATAAGCGGGCTGAACATTTCTGTTAAATTGACATTACTAAACAAGGTTTCATTTTTATAATTCCCCGATTGGTCTTTAACACTTTGAGACTGGTTATCATAGTCTAAATTAAAGTTAGGCGCCGTATAATCTAAATTGGATTGAAATTGATTAATGGTATATAAAGAGCGATACCCGTGTGTTAATGAAAACCTTTTAAAATGCTTTTTAAACCAGTTAAACTTCATCAAGCCTGTATATTTCATATCCCAATTAGGAATTGGAACATCTCTAAAAGCAGTGAGCTTAACTTTATCTGCATCCTGACCAGTGTATGCTGCAAGAAAAGATGGCAATAACACTTTCTGACTGTTCTTGCCGAAGCCTTTTGGGTAGCCTTGTGCATCTATATTCACCGGATTATTCAAATCGATACCTGCTTCTTGTGCGATGCGATAAGCCACTTTTATTCTATTAGCTCTAAAATCGTTAAAGGCATCACTTACGTTCTCATCACTTTTATTAAAAGCCGTTTTGATCAATATGGTGGAAATATTAAAATTTCCAAACGTATTTGGACTTAAGGCCACGTATTGATTATCGTTATTAACATCTATACGGTAGTTTTCGGCATAATTCCTAAAATAAGAACGATTCCCTATAATATCAATTTTAAAATCTCTGGCAGGCTCTATACTTGCTGAAACATCCAGTTGTTTGGTCTGGGTCTCTGTATATTGCTGATTAAAATCTTGATAATAAGTAAGCCAGCCCTTTCTTGCCGCCAAATCCCTAACATCACTCTGACTACCAAACGTATAGCCTACACTGGGTTTAAAAGTACCAACAAGCCCAGGTGTTCTAGTATAACCAGGCAAAAAGGTTCCATTATTTTCGCTGTAATTAATCTGTATTCTTTTTATGCTTGTTAAAGCATCAATTCCAACATTCAATAGTTTTGATCCCGAGAGCGTGTTCTTTTGGGGCTTTGCGCTGTTAGCATCTCCAGCTGGAGCCAAGCCTTGTGGTGTGCTTCTAGGTCGCACCGTGGTTCTTCTTACCGTCTTTTTAGTAAGACCTAAATACCTATACAACTTAGTCATATCCAGATTGGTATTCAAATTATGGACATTAGCATTTTGAACGGTATTCCCTAAATCGTAAGTTTCTCCATCCAATTCAATATTCCCATACAAATCAGACCCTTTCTGCCATTGGAAATCTCCACTATACTGATAGGTCGCATCGATAAAACTAAGCGTGGGGATTTTACTTAAAGGTAATCTATAGGTAATGCCCAAATTTTGGGACTGCCTGTTAGGGTCTCCAAAATCAAAAAACCCATCCCACACATCCAAATCAGCATCCTGCTCACCGTTTATAATATTATCTTTAAAATAATTTCTAACAATATTATTATTAGATGCGGCGAAGTTTAACTGCAATGATTTTGTAATATTATAATTTATAGCATATTGAAAATCAAAAGTATAATTTCTTCTAAAAAGCTCCTCTATTCCAATATTATCGCCACCCAAATCTATTTCTCTAAATTTCTGTTTATTAAACTGCCTATTAAAATCGGTATTGAGTGTAAAACTTGCAGGCAATAGGTTTAAATTGAAGTCTTTTAATATTTTCCAATATTTCCCAGTGAACAACGAATCGTTTTTCTTAAAAGGCTCTATAGTTACAGGGTTGAAATTATAAGCATAATTCGCACCCACCCGAACGGTTTTATTTGTAGCATTTTCTATTTCGAAATCACGATGTTCTACTTTATTATACGAGTAATTTAAAGTTAGATTCTCTACATCGTAAAATCTTGGCTTTGCTTCACCTGTCCTGATTTTTCTTACCCCAATAAAATTAATACTTTGCCGCTTGGTATAGTCTTCAGAGTTTTGTTTGATCGTTTCTTTTTCAGAAGCCGAACTTGCAGCATCTAAACGAGAGTCTAATGTCAGGTCTTTATAATACTGATCGTATTTTGGTGTAACCAACTCTTCACTTTGCGCATAGTTAAATGGTAACTGAATGCCCCATTTCTTAGGTAACAACTGCCCCAGATTAACATTGGTTACCACATCATACTGTTGCACATCTTCTAAAGCACGCTGACTTGGCCCTTGTTCAATGCCTCCAAATCCAGACGTGCTTTTGTTTCCTGTAGCACTGATACTTGCAAAATCTGCCAAATTGGTATCCATACTTAAAACCGCAGCCCAGCCGCCATCATTATCCAAGTCTGACAACCGCAACTCATTAAACCACACTTCGCCACAGATGTCATTTCTAGAAGTCGTGTTTTTAACCCCTACCATCAAGCTTCGTATATCGCCAAAATTAGGATTTCCTTTTATCGCGACACGCTGCTGGCCTATAGTATATGGCGAGAATTCTGGAACTGAAGTTTCATTTATTTGACCATCAACAACATCATAAAATGTAGGAGTATCATTGGATAACGTCATATTAGAAATGCCTAATGCTTTCATTTTAGACAACACCTCCATAGATAAATTGATTTCATTTTCTTCGGGCCAAAGCGCCTCTCTTGAAACTCCTGTAGATACTTTTAAAGGTATTTCTATTTGATAATAATTTTGTGTTAAATCACTACCCATTCGAATAAACCCAACCAACTCTTTATCTGTAAGTGTTCCTGTGTCTTCATTGCCTGCATGCATAAACATTCTTATACGTTTATACTGGCGCATATCAATATTGATGTTTTTATAAACCGCACGGGCATCTTGCGATTCTAAATTACAGACTTTTGCAACTAAAGATTGCTCATTTTGTCGTACTACCGTATTATTGTTGAATAATTCTTCAGGCTCAACACTTGGAGGGCTTTTATAACTGCCTTCATTTTCTATAGTACCGATAACACCAATTGAAAAATCAGTAATATCATCGGCAGGATTATCTTTATTAGCTTCTAAAGTTTGTGTAAAACGTCTCCAATCGCTGCGCACCAAATCTAGCGAACCAAAACGAAATATTGTGCTTTCTGTAAATTCTTTAAGATACATTCTAGCAAAGCGCACAGATCTTAAATCAGCTATATCATTTACGGCTTTCACATGGCTGCCTTGTACAGGAATTCTAAATTGATACCACCGTACGTTTTTGGTTTCGCCGTTTGCTAAACTACGCGGTCTGTCTTTAAAGTCTCTTAAAAATTCCTTTAACGGATTTGAATCTGGAATATTATTAAAACTATTTTGATCAACCGGTAAGTTTTGTCTTGTTATCTCCAGCTCATATTCAAAATAGCTATCAATCGTGTTCATGGTATTGTCGCGATTAATATCCTCTACATCGGGTTGTGTATTAGACCCTCTGTCGGTATTAGAAAAGGTATCAGGTGTATTACCCTCAACCCCGTTATATTTTTTATAGCGTTCAAAAATACCGCCTTCAGCATTTAAAAAATAAGCATAATTATCTCGAGAGGGATCGTCTCCAAAACCTGTTCCAAAACGAGCTATCTCTTCATCATCATTAATACCATCATACCCTACATCTTGATTTTTACGTTCTTGCCCTTTAGAATCAAAAGCATAAACTAAAGATTGATTTTGAGGCACTACAGTACCCCACTCTGTGGTTTGCAACAAACTCACATCGCCATCTTTTGGCAAACCGTTTTCGTACAGCTTTCTACCGTCTTTAACAATGTCTTCTGAAATATCTCCAAGATTAAAAACCAATTTACCACCAGGATTACTAGGGTTTTCCTGAAAAGGATCTTGCAACCAAAATTCAATATACTCTACATTCGCCTGCTCCAAATCTGTAGAGGTTAATGCCCGTGTGATACCCGCCCATGCTTGACTTGCGTTTAGAATGGTATTGCCATTAGTATTATTGGGATTAAAATTATAAGGCCCTCTTTCTTTAGGATAAAATGCCAGGTCTAAGGTATTTAATACCGATTGTTGGCCTTGCACTAAATCTCTATTTGGAAACAATTCGTTTATAAACACGCGGCTTGTGTACAGGCTAGACATGTCTTCATCTGTCATACCTTTAGGGCGTTGACTACTATAAAAAATAGGATCGATGTTGTACCAATTAAGCATGGCCCGGTCAAAACCATTTTGAATCCCAATTTCATCTTCACCATCTTGGCCAGGATAAACACGTCCTAATCCTAAAGGCCTGCTTGACATGTGCCAAGACTGTTGCGAACTTAAATCGATAGCATTTTGTGACCCTTCAAAATCATCTACGTACGATGTAGACTCGCCATTGAAATTCGTTCTTTTTGGCGCCCCAGGTGCTAAATAAGCAAACTCGCCACGAAAAGAAATATTTGAAGGCACATCTGTATCTATATTTGGTAATTTATTTACCAATCGTGTTAAAAAAGGGACTTCACTAGCGTAATTTCCATTCACACCAAAAATCGTATTATTTATAGACTCTGTGCCGTAATTCGCTTTTTGTGTGATGGGCCGTTCATTTAAGTTTAAAAGGGTGGCACCTAAAAGAAAATTCTCATTAAACTTATGTTCAACGTTTAAACCTGTAAAGCGTTTGGTTTGCTGCCCAAATACCGCGTTATTTTCTGTAGAAACCTCTATAGGTGTGTTTGAAGCTTTTAAAGCCTCGTCTAGAATTTGCACACGTCCTAATTGATAATCCACGGTATAATCAATACCTTCTACCAAAAGTCGGCCACCAGCAGTCACCTTTACAGACCCCCGAGCTACATTAAATGCACCGATGGGAATCCCGTCGCTTCCTTCAGACTTATACTGTCCTTTTAATTGAAATTTGTTTTTTTCTATTTCCTGCAATGCCGCAGTTTTAGTTTGCTTATAAAGAATATCATAAACATACTTCTCCTGATTGGCGTTGTAAGTGGTATTATCATTATAGTTTTCGGAAGCACTTAAGGATAGTTTTTCAAAAAGATATGCACCAAAAGGCTCGGCACTGGTAAAAACAATTTTCCCATTTTGTGGAATTACGGTAATGCCTGGAACGAAGTCAAAAAAACCATCGCCATTGGATTGCGGATCGTTATTAAAATTAAGTTTGTCTAGATTAAAAAACCTTAATAACGGAACCTCCCTAATAGGCAAGTCATCATTCGTATTGGACGTAAAGTTATCAAATGGTGGAAAAGGTGTACCCGTAACCGGGGTTATAAAGTTTAACGGCGTGTTTTCATTATAAAAAATATTCAGTTTAAAATCATCCTGACTTAATTGATACGCCCCCGTATCATAAATATTTTTCATCATCAAATTCCAAATCGGTTGGTTTACGTTGGTAATACTGCTTTTTAACAATTTCACAACCAAGTTACTGTTCACTACAGAAGTTACTTGCCCAGAACTATTCGTGGAAACATTTGTAGCATCTACACCATCATTTGCAAACTCACCTACTTGATATACTTTTCCTCCAACAGTGTATTGAAAGGCTACCGCCAACACCTCATCGTTATTTAAGCGCTGATTTAAAGAAACATAACCCAACTCTGCATTTAAAGTATACTCTTGTCCGCTAATCAGTTTTCGGGCATTTTCGATTTTAGCATAATCTGCACCCTCTTTAACAATAGAAGACAACGCTCCAAACCCTTGCTGTACGGTAGCCACATCTCTAATAGCATTATTAAGCACAGAACCAGAACCTATGGCCGTAGGGTCATAATCATTATTGGTATTGTCTGGCAATCCACTAGGTTTGTTTAAAAACCCACTAGGCAACGGGTCTAGTAAAAAATTATCGTTATCAGCATTTCCGGGATCATAAACAGATTCTCCTAAATCCTGAAGAGCAACAACATTCCTTACGTTATCCGTTCTATTACTTCTATTGGTTACCCATACTTCCAGACGTGTAATTTGCAAACCCTTTGTATTTAAATACGGATAGGTTTTTAAAGCCTCGTCGTAAGAATCCCTAAAGTACTGTGCTAAGAAATAATGTCGGTTTTCATCATAATCTCGTATAAACAACTCAAACTCCTGTAGTGTGCCGCCCCCTTGAGCTACTACTGTTGTAGCTTGCGATTTCTGTTCAGAAAACACACCTGTAACCGTTGTTTTTCCAAACTGCAATTGAGTTTTTACCCCAAACAAACTCTGTGCTCCCGTGATTAAAGAGCTGTTTAAAGGCATACTTACATTACCAACTTCTATTTTTTGAATTATAGAATCTTCGCCACCACCAGCCGTGGGATCATATTCTAATTTTACTAACTGTTGAAAATCAAATGTAGATTGGGTGTCATAATTAGCAGTTACCTGAAGTCTAGTTCCCACCTTACCCATTAAGCTTAAGCTGATGCGCTGATCAAAATCAAAATTAAAATTACTTCTATTTTTAGGTGAAAATGAAGGGTTGTCCTGCTTAGAAAATAAAACCCCTAAATCCATTTCTACAGACCCTTGAGGAACAACCTGAATAGTATCACCTCCAAAAATAGATCTAAAAAGTCCAGACCTTACATAGAAATCTGGCAATAAGTTCTTTTGCTCTTCTTCTGCTCCTTCTTTTTTACCGTCAAAAGCATCTATTTTTTGTTTATAATACGCTTTAAGATTTTCTTTTGCCACCAGTTCATGGTATTCTTTTGGTGTTAAAATAATAGGATAATCAATATTGAAATTCCCTACCTTTTGAGTGTAAATGTATCGATCGATAACAGGGTCGTAGGTATATTTAGCTTCAACACTATTAGGGTCTGGTATTTTCATATAACCCAAATCAAAACCTGTTTCTAAAGAGTCTTGAGGTATAGGTTCTTGTGCTAAAAGACCTGTAGAAAACAATAAACCAATAATAGTCAATAGAACATTCCGATTGCGCGTAGCAGCATAACATCTTTTAAAACTTTTAAAAAAAACAAGGCGAATTAATCTATTCAAAATCTATTATAGGTTTTTTAAAGCTAATTTAATAATGTTTTCAACCGTGGCTTCTGGTTGCGAAACCATAATTTTATCTACAACGCGTTCGGCTTGTTTTTTTACAAATCCTAATACTTCTAATGCAGATAACGCTTCATCTTTATTCGTATTGTTCTTTGAAACAGAAACCTCATCAATATCATATATTTTGAGGATTTTATCTTTCAAATCGATTATCACACGTTGAGCTGTTTTAGCACCAATACCTTTTATGGATTGAATCAAGGCCACATCGCCAGTAGCAATACCTTCTCGAACCTGTTTAGGTGTTAAAGACGACAGCATGGTACGAGCAATACTAGGCCCAATACCACTTACGGAAATTAAGAGCTTGAATATTTCACGTTCTGCAGTAGAAGAGAAACCATATAGCGTATGGCCATCTTCTTTAATTTGAAGATGTGTGTATAATTTTAGGTGGTCTTGATCAGGAATTTGTGAATAGGTATGTAGTGAAATGTTCAATACATAGCCTACACCGTTACAATCAATAACAACATCTGTTGGATTTTTTTCTACAAGTTCCCCTTGAATATGTGTTATCATCTAATACAGTTGGTTTTACGACCAAATGTAAGGAATTTATTTGCATCTCAAATACATTCCTTATTGGCCTTTAATGGTTTCTTTTTGTTTTTGTTGCGCATCGATAACAGCAATAGCAGTCATGTTTACAATTTCATCCACACTGGCATCCAATTGAAGAATATGAACTGGCTTCTTCATCCCCATCATTATTGGGCCTATAGACTCTGCTCCATTAAGTTCTTTTAATAACTTATAGGTAATGTTTGCCGCATCTAAGTTAGGAAATACTAAAGTGTTGACCTTTCTTCCCGCCAATTTAGAAAACGGAAATTTATCTAAGAGCATTTCATTGTTAAGCGCAAAATCTGTTTGCAACTCACCATCTACCAACATGTTAGGAAAACGGCTGTGTAAATAAGAAACCGCTTCTCTAATTTTTGCAGCTCTTGGATGGTTTGATGATCCAAAATTCGAATAAGATATCATGGCTATAACTGGCTCTAATCCAAACATTTTAACCACTTCTGAAGTCATTTTAACTATTTCAGCAAGTTCTTTAGCATCTGGATCAATATTAATAGAGGTGTCACTTAAAAATAAAGGACCTCGTTTGGTCATCATTAAATTAGTAGTTGCTACACGCTTAGCTCCTTTAGCCATACCCACAAGCTCTAACATAGGCTTTACAACAGATGGATAGCTCGTAGAGAAACCAGAAATTAAAGCATCGGCGTCGCCTTCATTCACCATCATTGCAGCAAAATAATTACGCTCTCTTAATAATTTTTGGGCAGCATAGTAAGTAATCCCTCTACGTTTGCGTTCCTGCCAATACACTTTAGCATATTTATTTTTTCGCTCTATTTCATCATCAGACTTAGGGTCTATTATCGGTACATCGGCATCAAATTCAATTTCGGCCATTAAACGCTCAATCACATCTTTTCGACCTAATAGGATAGGAAAAGCAATGCCTTCTTCATAGGCTATTTGTGCAGCTTTTAGAACCTTTAAATGATCTGCTTCAGCATAAACAACTCGTTTTGGGTTTGTTTTTGCACGATTAATAATCATTTTGATTATTTTGTTATCCGATCCTAAACGTTCTAACAAAGTGTTTTTGTACTTCTCCCAATCTAAAATAGGCTCCTTGGCCACACCACTCTCCATCGCTGCTTTTGCTACTGCAGGTGGGATTTCGGCAATTAAACGAGGATCAAAGGGCTTAGGGATAATATACTCTTTGCCAAAGGTTAAACGGGTTTCTCCATAAGCAATATTTACCTGCTCTGGAACGGCTTCTTTAGCTAAATGAGCCAATGCTTTCACTGCGGCCATTTTCATGGCTTCATTTATTTTTGTAGCCCTAACATCTAAAGCGCCTCTAAAAATGAAGGGAAATCCTAATACATTATTAACCTGATTAGGGTGATCACTTCTACCCGTGGCCATGATAATATCTTTACGAGTGGCTACGGCCAACTCATACTCTATTTCTGGATTTGGATTTGCCATAGCAAAAACAATAGGGTTTTTAGCCATGGTTAACAGCATTTCTGGTGATACGATATCTGCTTTAGACAAACCTATAAACACATCGGCCTCTTCCATGGCCTGATCCAAGGTGTCTATTTTTCTATGCGTAGCAAATTCTGCTTTTTCTAAAGTTAAATTGTCACGATCGTCTCTTATCACACCTTTGCTATCCAACATCACCATATTTTCACGTCTTGCCCCACAAGCCTGGTATAAACGTGAGCATGAAATAGCAGCAGCACCAGCACCACTGATGACTATTTTCACCTCATCCATTTTTTTCCCACTTATTTCTACTGCATTTATCAAAGCTGCTGCAGAAATAATGGCTGTCCCATGTTGATCATCGTGCATAACCGGAATATCCAACTCCTCTTTCAAACGTCTTTCGATTTCAAAAGCTTCAGGAGCTTTAATATCTTCAAGGTTTATGCCCCCAAAAGTTGGGGCTATCTTTTTTACGGTTTGAATAAACTCTTCTACATCTTCCGTATCAATCTCAATATCAAACACATCAATATCAGCGAAAATCTTGAATAACAGCCCTTTGCCTTCCATAACCGGCTTCGACGCTTCAGGCCCAATATTACCTAAGCCTAAAACCGCCGTTCCATTAGAAATTACAGCAACTAAATTACCTTTCGCTGTATACTTATAGACGTTGTTAACATCTTTCTGTATTTCTAAACAAGGTTCTGCAACACCTGGTGAATACGCTAAAGATAAATCTCTTTGTGTGGCATATTTTTTTGTTGGAACAACTTCAATTTTCCCTGGGGTTGGCTTCGCGTGATAAATAAGGGCTTCTATACGCTTGCTTTGTTTGCTCATATGTTTTGGATTGTTTAGTATTACAAAGATAATAATCCAATTAAGGTAACACCTAATCTTTTAAAAAATTGATATACTGCTACAGCATCCTTTTTACGCAAATAGTGTTAAATTTAAATGCGATATAGCTCATATAACTTTCTATTATCTTTACTTTAAGCCTTATTAAATAGTTTCTGCCGCAAGGTAGAGTATTAAAAATTAGTTATTTTAGATATAGACTTTCTCTTGATTAAAGCAACTAATTGGCAAATTAAAAACACATTCAACTGAAAATCTATGCCTTACAACTATTATCCATTACTAAAACCCTATTTTGTAATTCAAATTTTTGAAGTCCTTTAAGCATACATGAAACTCAAGTCTCTCATCATATATATAATATTACTACCTCTAGGAGCCGTGCTTTTTGCACAGACAAAACCTGTAAAACAAGATACTGTTCCGGTTTATGAAAAAATCGAGACCTATTCAGAGCGCCATAGACTTACCAAAACCTTATACAAACTGATATTCAAAAGCTCTAGAAAAAAAAAGGCGCGGCATAACACCCCAACCGAACAACCAGACTATAGCGTATACCAAGGAAAACCTATAAGGCGTATTATTATAGAAACCTTAGACCCTTTTGGTTACGCTGTAGAAGACACTACCAAGCGAGCGAAAAACAGATTAGGAGAATTAGGCAATAAAATCCACATTAAATCCAATAATATCGCAATAAAAAATTTATTGCTCTTTAAAAAAAACACAGCATTAGACACTTTATTGCTTACGGAATCCAAACGGTTAATGCGTTCACAAAAGTTTATAAGAAGCGTGCAGATAGAGGTAAGCAAGCCCCATACTGAAAACGATTCTGTAGACGTAAAAGTTCGTGTTTTAGATTCGTGGAGCTTAATTCCTGAAGGCTCTATTTCAACATCAAAATTAAACTTCAAACTTAAAGAACGGAATTTCTTAGGATTTGGCCATCAGTTTAATAATCAATTTATAGAACGGTTTGATGATAGCAAATCTGCATACAGCTTTGAATATATCATACCTACGATAAAAAAAACCTACATTAACACAGCATTAGCCTACGAAAAAAGTGTAGAAGGCTATTACAAGAAGAGCATACGTGTTGAAAGGGATTTTATTTCACCATTAACAAGATGGGCTGGCGGTATTTATCTGGAGGAACGCTTTAGACAAGATTCCTTGCCTAATACTGCACTTGAATTTAAAGAACAAAACTTCAAGTTTAACACACAGGATATCTGGATAGGACATGCTTTTAACATATTTAAAAAGTACACGTCCCAATCCCGAACCACCAATCTTATAACCGCTTTACGGTTTGCCAATGCTAATTATAAAGAAGATCCTAAAATCGAGTATGATCCTATCGATTATTTTGCTGATGAAGTATTTTATATGGGGCGTATCGGCGTAGCTTCAAGACAATTTGTGGAAGATGCCTATATTTTTAGGGATGGCATTGTTGAGGATGTACCCATTGGCTTTGCTTATTCCATCACATCGGGAGTCCAAAGAAAAAACAGCAATAATAGACTGTATTTTGGTGCTGGTATTTCGGTAGCGAAATATTCGAAACGAGGCTATTTTAATGCGCGCTTAGAATACGGTACGTTTTTAAATCATCGTAAAGCAGAACAGACGGCGGTATCCTTAGAGTTAAATTATTTTACCGATTTAATGTCCCTGGGCAACAATTGGAAAATGCGCCAATTTATAAAACCTCAGATATTATTAGGCTTTAACCGATTAAATAGCATTGGAGACCGACTAAATTTAAATGAAGACGTTCGGGCTTTAGGTTACGATCGAAACGAGTACAGACGCAATCAAGGGGCTGGAATCCCTGGTTTTGATGCCGAAATATATGGCTCACAAAAAATGCTTTTATCGCTTCAAACCCAATTTTATTCTCCTTGGAACATTCTAGGCTTTAGGCTTAACCCTTATATAAACATTACATCTGGCCTTATGGGGAAAACGGACAATCCAGCGTACAATAAAAAACTATATACATCTGTAGGCGTAGGTTTTATTATTAGAAATGATTATTTGGTATTTAACTCTTTTCAGCTGTCTCTATCATATTACCCAACCATTCCTGGCCAAGGCCACAATCTGTTTAAAACAAACTCTCTCAGAACGCATGATTTTGGTTTTCAAGCCATTGAAATAGGAAAACCCAGTACCGTTTGGCACCAATAAAGAAACATTAGCTTTTTTACTCGGATGCTGTCTATTTTTCAAGTGAAAAAATAAACCTAGCACCTTTTCCTACCTCTGATTCTACACGTATGGATCCTCCAGATTTTTCAACTATCTTTTTTACTGTCGCCAAGCCAATACCATTACCATGTTGGCCGTATTTATCATAAACAGCTCCTTTTTCAAAGATATTAAATATTTTATCCTGAAAATCCTTAGCAATGCCTAATCCGTTGTCTTGCACATAAAAGTGATAATGTTTATCACTTTCTGAGATTCCCATCTCTATCTCTACTATGTCTTTTTCATTATACTTAATAGCATTTGTAAACAAGTTAATTAAAACTTGATGAATTGCTGTCCTGTTTACATGGATTCGGGTTAAAGATGATTTTAGAGTTATTTTTAAATTATGGTCCGAAATAAAAAGATCGGAGATATCATTTTTCAAAGTTTCTACACTAATACTTAACTTGTCTTCTCTTAAAATATTTTCACTTTTGCTATAACTTAATAAGCCATCTATTAAACTACTTAAACTATCAGACGAACTTATAATGGCTTTCAACATCTCTTGCCCCTCTTCATCAATTTTCGACTTATAATCGTCTAGCACCAATTCTGCCAAACTTGAAATATTATATAAAGGAGATTTTAGATCGTGGGCCGCAATAAAAGCAAAGCGCTCTAAAGCAATGTTTCTTTCCTCTAAATGCGTTAAGGTTTGCTCCAGTAATAATTTACTTTTTCGGAGTTCTAACAAATTCATGACCTGGTTTGAAAGTGCTCGCAACGACTTAATTTGACTAGAAGTAAGCAAATTGGGTTTATGATCAATAACACATAAAGTACCTAAAGGAAATCCGTTTTTACTAATCAAGGGCATCCCTGCATAAAAAACCACATGAGGATCTCCTGTTACAAAAGGATTATCATGAAAGCGCATATCTTTTCTAGTGTCTTGTATCACAAAAACATCTTCGGGATAGTTTATAGCATGAGCACAAAACGCATATTCCTTAGGGGTTTCCTGAACATCAATTCCATGGTGCGATTTAAACCATTGTCTTTTATCATCAATAAAACTAATAAGAGAAATAGGAGCGCCACATATTTCTGCGGCTATTTCTGTTAAATTATCGTAATCCGCTTCAGAAATAGTATCCAGAATAGAATATGTTTTTAAATCCTTAATTCTGTCTTTTTCATTAGCCTTTTCTTCGGGTTCAATCACAATAGTTTAATTTAGGTAAAAACAAAAATAACATATTTCTATTGGTTAAATGTGAATAAAGCACTATAGATTTTATAATGTTTAGTTAAAACAATATGAAATAGATTTTTAAAACACCTTCAAGTGCGAAAGCTCTTTCAGATAAAATAATAACACTATAAACCACCACATGAGTCTATTTTAAAAAATCAATATTCCGCTTTAAGCCAGAAAATTTTGTTCGTTTAACTGCCGATTTTTGAAATACTTTCTTAAACGTATCTTCAGTAATTTCTTCCCAATCTTTTTTAGATAATGATAACAATTCTGGGTGTGGATTAAATAAAGGTTCCCGATGGGATTTTGAAAACCGGTTCCATGGGCAAACGTCTTGGCAAACGTCGCATCCAAACATCCAATCGTCCATTTTCCCTTTAAACTCTGACGGAATGTTGTCTTTTAACTCAATCGTCAGATAAGAAATACATTTATTGGCATCTACCACATAAGGTTCTGTTATGGCTTGTGTTGGACAAGCATCAATACAAGCTGTACACGTGCCACAATGATCTGTGGTAATGGAGTCGTATTCTAAATCTAAATCTATTATCAATTCTGCTATAAAATAAAACGACCCTGTTTGTTGCGTTAACAACAACGTGTGTTTCCCTACCCATCCCAAACCTGATTTCGCAGCCCAAGCTTTATCTAAAACAGGTGCTGAATCTACGAACGCCCGCCCGCTTACTTCGCCAATTTCATCCTGAATAACGTTTAAAAGTGATTTAAGTTTGTCTTTGATGATAAAGTGATAATCGGTACCATAAGCATATTTGGATATTTTAAAAGTGTTTTCAGATTGAGTCTCTTCTGGATAATAATTAAATAATAAAGACACAACACTTTTTGAGTCTTCAACAAGCTTAGTAGGATCTAAACGCTTATCAAAATGATTTTCCATGTATTGCATTTGGCCATTTCTATTTCCCTTTAGCCACTTTTCCAATCGTGGGGCCTCTTCTTCTAAAAAACCTGCTTTACTTATACCACAGGATAAAAAACCAAGACGTTTTGCTTCGGTTTTAATAAGGCTCGTATATACTTGCTTTTTATTCATGTATTAGAAATTCACAAAACACCATTAACAAGAGACTGCCTTAAAACAACCCGCCTTGAACAGCACCTTTAATTCTTCCTAAATGTTTATAGGCAAGTTCTGTAACCTCACGACCACGGGGGGTTCGCATAATAAACCCTTGTTGGATTAAAAAAGGTTCGTAAACCTCTTCAATCGTTTCGGTGCTTTCACTTACAGCTGTAGCAATCGTTGAAATACCAACAGGACCACCTTTAAATTTCTCGATAATGGTAGTCAAAATCTTGTTATCCATCTCATCTAAACCATGTGCATCAACATTTAAAGCGCCCAAGCCAAATTTAGCAATCGTAATATCTATAGAGCCATTACCTTTTATTTGGGCAAAATCTCGAACCCGTCGTAATAATGCATTGGCAATTCTAGGAGTACCACGACTACGCCCAGCAATTTCTATAGCGGCTTCCATAGATATAGGTACATTTAAAATTGTAGCACTACGTTGCACAATGGTAGTTAACAGATCGGTGTTATAATATTGCAACCTACTTTGAATACCAAAACGAGCGCGCATAGGTGCCGTTAACAACCCAGAACGCGTCGTAGCACCTACTAGGGTAAACGGGTTTAAATTAATTTGAACAGAGCGTGCATTAGGTCCTGATTCGATCATAATATCTATTTTATAATCTTCCATAGCAGAGTACAGGTATTCTTCTACAATAGGACTCAACCGATGGATTTCATCTATAAACAACACATCACGCTCATCTAAGTTAGTAAGCAACCCTGCTAAATCTCCAGGCTTATCCAGAACGGGGCCTGAAGTCACCTTAATACCAACATTTAATTCGTTAGCAAGAATATTTGCTAGGGTTGTTTTTCCTAAACCGGGAGGACCATGAAACAAGGTGTGGTCTAAAGCCTCTCCTCGTAGATTAGCAGCCTGAACAAAAATTTGAAGATTTTCCAAAACCTGATCTTGCCCTGTAAAATCATCAAAAGTTAAAGGTCTTAATTTTTTTTCAACATCCAATTCTTCTGGAGAAAGGTGGTCGTTAGATGGATCTAGGTTCTCATTCATAAAACAAAGATAACAGAAATAAAATTCCTAACTCACAAATCTTTTTTCACACTACAACAACGCTTGCTTTAAAACACTTAAAACTAAAAAAAATGAGGATTTCGAGAATTACAAGGTGATATAATCTCACGCTATGCAATGTTGTAAGTTTTATTTAATAATACGCTTTATAACTAAAAAGGGTTCATGTAATAGATGCACGAGACTTACAAACCATTTGTTTTTAAAGCATGCCCTTTTAAATTCCTTTATGCTGATATGCAGAACATAGGAAATTAAAAACTCGACATAAACGAAACGGGGTTCCTGTAGGAAAGGCCGTTGCTTGGCATAATTTAAAAATTTTCAAAAAACAAAAACCCCTATCTTAAAAAATAGGGGTTTAAAGTATATAAATTTATGATAAACTTAATGCTGAAGTTCCTCTTCCCCTTCTTTTAAGGGAATATTTTGAGGTACGAAATCAACATCATGTCCTGGTTTGCTATAATCATAAGCCCAACGGTATACATGAGGAATTGCCCCTGGCCAGTTACCATGTATATGTTTAACAGGTGCAGTCCATTCTAAAGTAGTCGATTTCCAAGGATTTTGAACAGCTTTTTTACCGTAAAAAATACTAACAAAGAAATTGTATAAATAAACGATTTGAACAATACCTCCTATTAAGGCAAATATTGTAATCACCACATTTACGTTTGCTAAATCATCAAATAGAGGGAAGCTACTATTACTATAATAGCGACGTGGTAATCCTGCCATACCTATAAAGTGCATTGGAAAAAACACTCCATAAGCACAAACTGCGGTAATCCAAAAGTGGATATAACCTAAATTTTTATTAAGCATACGTCCAAACATTTTTGGATACCAATGGTAAATTCCGGCAAACATTCCATATAGAGCAGAAATACCCATTACCAAATGGAAATGTGCTACCACAAAGTAAGTATCATGTACATTAATATCTAAAGCACTATCCCCAAGAATAATACCTGTTAATCCTCCTGAAATGAATGTTGAAACAAAACCAATTGAGAATAACATCGCTGGGTTCATTTGAATATTCCCCTTCCAAATAGTAGTTATCCAGTTAAACGCCTTTACAGCAGATGGAATTGCAATCAATAACGTAGTAAAGGTAAAAACACTACCTAAAAAAGGATTCATTCCCGACACGAACATATGGTGTCCCCACACGATTGTAGAAAGAAATGCAATCGCTAAAATAGAAGCAATCATGGCACGATACCCAAATATAGGTTTTCGCGAATTGGAAGCCATTATTTCCGACACAATACCCATTGCAGGCAAGATTACGATATATACTTCAGGATGACCCAAGAACCAAAATAAGTGTTCGAACAATACGGGAGACCCCCCTTGGTAATGCAATACTTCACCTTGAATAAAGATATCTGACAAGAAGAATGATGTACCAAAACTTCTATCCATAATTAATAACAAGGCGGCAGAAAGTAAAACAGGGAAAGAAACAACGCCAATAATAGCGGTTACAAAAAACGCCCAGATAGTTAAAGGAAGTCGTGTCATAGACATGCCTTTTGTACGCATGTTGATAACAGTAACAATGTAATTAAGAGATCCCATTAAAGAAGAGGCGATAAAGATAGCCATAGAAATTAACCATAACGTCATTCCCATTCCAGAACCTCCTTGAGCCATTGGTAGGGCACTTAAAGGTGGATAAATAGTCCAACCGGCAGCTGCAGGCCCTGCTTCAACAAATAGTGAAAACACCATAATGATACTGGATAAGAAGAACAACCAATAGGATATCATATTCAAAAACCCAGAAGCCATGTCGCGTGCTCCAATTTGCAATGGAATTAATAGATTACTAAAGGTTCCACTTAAACCAGCCGTTAAAACAAAAAAGACCATAATAGTACCGTGGATGGTAACTAATGCCAAATAAACATCTGCATCCATTACGCCTCCTGGAGCCCATTTTCCTAACAATGCTTCGAACAATACATTAGGTTCTTCCGGCCATGCAATCTGTATACGGAACATCATAGACATTAAAACCCCAATAATCCCCATGATAGTACCTGTTATGAGGTACTGCTTAGCAATCATCTTGTGATCTTGACTAAATATGTATTTAGTTATAAAGGTTTCTTTATGATGATGCACCTGGTCGTCTTCGTGAGTGTGAGTATCTGCGTGTGCTGACATAATCTTATTTCGTATTTATCTTTTTTATTAATTAATTAGAGAGTCTTTGAATTCCTTTTGTTCTTTCATCCAAGCATCATATTCTTCTTGACTTTCTACAATAATTTTCATTTGCATATTGTAATGGGAAGTCCCGCAAATCTTATTACATAACAAAAGGTAATCAAACTCGTAAGGCTCTAGCGGATCTTCGCCTTTTGCCACTAAATCTTTACTGTTTTCAACTCTAATCTCATTGATATTAGCTACTTTTTTAATCATTTCAGGGGTAAGGCGCATATCGGCAGTGGTTACTGTTGGTGTAAAACCAAATTGAGTAATCATACCTGGAACACAATTCATTTGTGCCCTAAAATGAGGCATATAAGCAGAGTGCAACACATCTTGAGAACGTATTTTAAACAAAACAGGTCTGCCTACGGGTAAATGCAACTCAGATGTAATAACATCATCCTGTGCATTTGGATCTGCTTCATCTAAACCTAATATATTAGCGCGATCAATATCGATTAGGCGCACATTCGCTTTTCCTAAGGTGTTGTCATTTCCACCATATCTAGCTTTCCAGTTAAACTGTTGTGCATATAGCTCTACTATTAATGGGTCGTCGCTTTCATCAACACCCATGATATTAATCCATGTGTTCAACCCATAAATAACCAAACCAGCTAAAACGATTACTGGTATAATAGTCCAAATGGCTTCGAGCTTATTGTTATCTGCGTAAAACAAAGCCTTTTTACCCTTTTCTCCTTTGTATTTATAAGCAAAATAATGTAATAAGAATTGAGTAATGGTTTGTACAAAGAATATGACAATCATAGAGACAATCATCAAATTATCAATTGTAGAACCATGTTCTGAAGCAGCGTTTGACATTAATGGTAAATCGCCCCACTTAGCAAAAGAATAAATGGTGAGTATATAAATGAATGCTAAAAAAGCAATCATTAAATACGCATTCACTTTGTTATCCTTATCTGTGGCGATTTGAGAATTTTCATTTTTAGCTTGTGCCAAATCAAAAATCTTCACCATTTGCCAAATGGCAACTAGAATAAATACTAAAACTATAATTGTTAATAAAGCAGTCATTGGTATCGTTCGTCTTTATTTATATCTTGATTAATAATGGAATTCTTCACTTTCTTTTCTAAAAGGATAACCTTTTACAAGTAATGGAGCTTTTGTTAAAGCTGTAAACACGACAAATATGAATAAACCTAGAAAAAGTAATATGGAACTAATTTCAGGCACACCAATAAACCATCTATCTCCTACGGTTGCTGGCATAATCATCACAAATACATCTAAATAATGCCCAAATAATATAATGATTCCAGACATGACAACAAACCAAGACATACGTTTGTATTCTGCATTCATTAATAATAACAATGGAAACACGAAATTAAGTACGACCATTCCTAAAAACGGCAATTGATAATCGTTAAAACGTGCTATAAAATAAGTCACTTCTTCAGGAATATTGGAATACCAAATAAGCATAAATTGAGAAAACCATAAGTAAGTCCAGAAAATACTAAATGCAAACATGTACTTAGCTACATCATGCAAATGATTTTCATTTACAAACTCTAAAACTCCTTTTGTTTTGAGATATATTGTAACTAGAGCAATAACAGTAATCCCGCTTACAAACATACTAGAGAACACATACCATCCGAATAAGGTTGAAAACCAGTGTGGATCCACACTCATAATCCAGTCCCAAGACATAACAGACTCTGTATAGATAAAGAACACTAAAAACGCAGCAGCAATTCGAAATGATTTTTTAAAGTTACTTCTGTCTTCGGCTGTATCTTGTGCGATAGAAAATTTACGGGCAAAATGACGATATAAGCTCCATCCTGCAATAAATATTAAGCCACGTATAATAAAACCAGGCAAGTTTAACCATCCTGATTTACCTTCAATTAATTTATCATGGGCAACCACATCTGGGTCCATCCAGATAAATAAATTATAATGTCCTATTGTACCAGAAGCCGCAGCTATAAGCAAAACGATAAGAGCCCCAGGCAATACGTATGCAGTAATGCCTTCCATAACTCTAAATAACACAGGAGACCATCCCGCTTGTGATGCTATTTGAATAGCATAAAATGCTAATACACCTAAAGCAATCATCATAAAGAAAAATGCAGCTACATATAATGCAGACCAAGGTCTATTGGCTATTTGGTGTTGTACATGTTCCACGTGTTCTTTATGAGCATCAATCTTGGATTCTCCAGGTTGGTGGTCTTGAGAGGAAAGAGCATGTGCTGTTTCTTCATCATGACTATCATGTTGAGATTCTTCTGCAAGTAAGTGTTCAACTTCTTCAAAAGATTTATGAGATGTTATAAAACCATAACCAACACCTAACAATCCTAAAACCATTAGAATGATAGAAAATGTTTTTAATTTATTTGAAAATGTATACATATCTATATAATCTTATCAATCTTACTTTTATAAATCTGCTTTCAACTTTAACACATAGGCAATGACTTGCCAGCGTTCTTCTTCATTTAACTGATTTGCATAAGAGCCCATCGCGTTTTTGCCGTAGTAAATAGTGTGATATATACTTCCAGCAGTAATAGCTCTACCTGCATCATCAAAACTTGGTATGCCAAGTATTTTTTCACGTTTCACAAGGTTTCCTTGTCCGTCACCTTTACCTCCATGACAAATACCACAATAAATATCATACAGCTCCTTTCCCCTAACAAGGTTTACTTGCGTAGAATCTAAAGGGCTGGTTACATTTGTTTTAGCTAAATTGAAATCTTCTGTAGAGTTTTCATAATCAAAAGGAACAAATCCTCTTGCCACCGACCCTTCTGCTGGCAACTGGGCTGCAACCCCATCTGGAAAAGGCGCTTCACTGTACGTTTCATACCCTACAGATTCATACATATCGGGCATGAACTGATAGTTAGGTGCTGTACTCTTATTACAAGATACAGTTACTAAAACGACTGCTATTACTAATATTTTAAATAAGCTTTTCATTTGTCGATTTCTATTGTCTTTATTTATAAAAGATAATGTGTAAAGTATTAAAAAACACCTCTTTATTATCCTTTTCTTAATCTGTTTTATCAATTACATTAATCTCAACTGCTCCAGTATCTTTAAGCAAGTTTTCTAATTCGTCACCATTGCCTTGAACAGCTAATTCCATTAAAAAATGATCATCAGTTGTGCGAGGGTCTGGATTTTCAGCATTTTTAAAAGGCCACATTCGACTACGTAGATAAAACGTAATAACCATTAAATGCGCTGAAAAAAACACGGTTAATTCAAACATAATAGGTACGAAGGCAGGCATGTTTTCTATATAACTAAAACTGGGCTTCCCTCCGATATCTTGAGGCCAATCATCGATCATAATATAATTCATCATTACAACAGCCACAGCTAAGCCTAATAAACCATAAATAAAAGCTGTAATTGCAAGACGTGTTGGCGCTAATCCCATTGCTTTGTCTAGTCCGTGGACAGGAAATGGTGTATATATTTCTTCAATGTGATAGCGTTCTGCCCTAACTTTTTTAACAGCAGACATTAATACATCATCGTCTGTATAAATAGCGTGAATAACTTTTGAAGTTTCCATTGACTATGTTTAGTTTATTAATTTTTTAGCTTGTCCTGACCAATCATCACGTTCTGCCCTTCCTGGGAAAGACCCTGTAATATCGTCTAACAAGTCGTATTCTCTTTTTGTCATCTTACTTACTTGCGCATAAGTATAAATACCGATGCTATTAAGGAGTTGTTCCATTTTTGGACCAATACCATTAATAACCTGTAAATCATCAGGTGTTTGTAATGTGGGGTTAAATGTACCAACACCTTTCAATAAATTATCTAATTTTTCAGTATGATCTTGATGAGCTGCTTTAGCTGTAGCCGATTCTTCAATCTTAAAATTAGAAGTTCTTGCATCTGCGCCTGTACCAACTAAGCTTTTTCCAGACTCTCTTATTCTCTTATAGCTTTCACCCGAAGATTTTAAAATAGTTTTAACCTCGGCTTGGGCAATTACTGGAAATGTTCTAGCATATAATAAAAATAGCACAAAGAAGAACCCAATAGTTCCTACAAACGTTCCTATATCTACATATGTTGGAGAGAACATCGTCCATGAAGACGGCAAATAATCTCTATGTAATGAAGTTGCTATAATTACAAATCGCTCAAACCACATCCCTATATTTACGATAATAGATATAAAGAAAGAGAACATGATACTTGTTCTTAATTTTTTGAACCACATGAATTGTGGTGAAAAAACATTACAAATCATCATAGACCAATATGCCCACCAATAAGGACCAGTCGCTCTATTTAAGAAAGCATATTGTTCATATTCTACACCAGAGTACCATGCAATAAATAGTTCTGTAATATATGCTACACCAACAATAGAACCTGTTATCATGATAACAATGTTCATTAATTCGATATGTTGTACTGTAATATAATCTTCTAGGTTACACACCTTACGCATAATAATAAGTAGTGTATTCACCATAGCAAATCCTGAGAATACAGCCCCAGCAACAAAGTATGGTGGAAATATAGTGGTATGCCAACCAGGAATTACCGAGGTAGCAAAGTCAAACGATACAATAGTATGTACAGAAAGTACAAGAGGCGTTGCTAAACCAGCAAGTACCAAAGACACTTCTTCAAAACGTTGCCAATCTTTAGCACGCCCAGACCATCCAAAGCTTAATAAGGAATATATTTTTTTCTGAAAAGGTTTAATAGCTCTATCACGTAACATGGCGAAATCTGGTAATAAACCTGTCCACCAGAACACCAGGGATACCGATAAATATGTAGAAATAGCAAACACATCCCAAAGTAATGGTGAGTTAAAGTTTACCCACAACGATCCAAATTGATTTGGAATGGGTAATACCCAATAGCCCAACCAAGGTCGCCCCATATGTATAAGCGGGAACAAACCAGCTTGAACAACCGCAAATATTGTCATGGCTTCCGCAGAACGGTTAATAGCCATTCGCCATTTTTGACGGAACAATAAGAGTACCGCAGAAATAAGTGTTCCTGCGTGGCCGATACCTACCCACCAAACAAAGTTAGTAATATCCCAGGCCCAACCAATAGTCTTGTTTAAACCCCAAGTTCCAATACCTGTTGATATGGTATAAATGATACATCCAACTCCCCAAAGGAAAGCTGCAAATGAAATACCAAAAACTATCCACCATTGTTTATTGGCTCTTCCTTCTACAGGCCTTGCAACATCCAGAGTTATATCATGGTATGATTTTTCGCCTGTAATTAAAGGTCTTCTAATAGGTGCTTCGTAATGAGACGCCATAATCCTTTTATAATTGTTAATTAATTTATGATTCGGTTGTATTTCTCACTTTAGTATGATATTGTACATTAGGTTTTACCCCTAAATACTCTAACAAGTGATACATACGATTATCCTCTTTTAGTTTTGCAACTTTACTCTCTTTATCATTGATGTCTCCAAACACCATAGCGCCATTACTACACGCTGCTGAACAAGCCGTTTGAAACTCTCCGTCTTTAATCTCACGACCATCGCGTTTAGCATCTAAAATTGTTTTCTGTGTCATTTGAATACACATCGAACATTTTTCCATAACACCACGTGAACGAACTACAACATCTGGATTTAATACCATACGTCCTAAGTCATCATTCATATGGTAATCGAACTCGTCGTTGCCTGCATATAAGAACCAGTTAAAACGACGCACTTTATAAGGACAGTTGTTGGCACAATATCGAGTCCCTACACAACGGTTATAGGCCATATGATTTTGCCCCTGGCGGCCATGTGATGTTGCAGCTACAGGACAAACCGTTTCGCAAGGCGCATGATTACAATGCTGACACATTACCGGCTGGAATACCACTTGAGGATTCTCCGCAGGATGTTCCAATTCACCAAACTCACTCAATGAACTACTTAAACCAGATATGCCTTCTTTTTTATCAATATCAGCTGTAAAGGTATCTTCAGATGAATAATATCTATCAATACGTAACCAATGCATATCACGGCTACGACGCACCTCTGATTTTCCAACAACAGGAACATTATTTTCTGAATGACAAGCAATTACACACGCTCCACAACCGGTACACGCATTTAAATCGACAGATAAATTGAAGTGATGTCCAATAGAACGATCAAAACTATCCCATAAATCAACATCTGGAGATGTTACAGGGGTTTCTTTATGGTTTAAAGATACTTTTGGCACTTTATTCCATCCGTGTTCTTTATCTTCTCTATCGTAAGTATTAAAAATCTCTAAAGTGGTTTCTTTAATAATATCGCCACGTCCCATTAAGGTTTTATGCAACTGAACTGAAGCAAATTCATGCTCACCAGAAGCGGCTTCTACAGTAACGTTTTGAACATTATTAAAGCCTTGGTATAATACATAAGCATTTACACCCGTTTGCATTTCTTCTTTGAGACCTAGGGTTTTACCATATCCCAAAGCTAGACCTACAGAGCCTTTTGCTTGGCCTGGTTGTATCATCACAGGTGCAGTAATGGTTACCCCGTTTACCGTTACATTAGCGTAACTACCGTTTAAACCTCCATTTGCAACATGTCTGTTAATTAAGCCCAATGCGTCTGCATCTGCTTTAGAAACGGTTAGATAGTTATCCCAAGACGCTCGTGAAATTGGGTCTGGAAACTCCTGTAACCATGGGTTATTGGCTTGTTGGCCATCACCCATACCTGTTTTAGTATATAATGTTAATTCTAAACCTTCACTTTTAGCTGCTGCCAAAGCTTTTACTGCTCCTGTAATGGAAGCAGCAGGGTTAGCGACACCAGAAGTGGTATTTGAATCGTTTTTCTTAAGTCCTAAACCTTCTGCAACATCTTCTATAATACCACCTACAAAGGTTTTATCATCCTTTTTGTTAGAAATGGCATTGTTTTCCACTGATGCAATTTTTCCAACATATACCCCATCGTGCAAGGCTTGATTAAAAGAACTTTCTCCTAAAATGTTAGTTCCCCAAGTGTCTTTGATATAATCATGATAAGACATATCATTTCCAATCCATTTTAATAAGACATCTTGAAATTGTCTGGTATCAAATAATGGACGAATTGTAGGTTGTGTTAACGCGTAGTGTCCTTTTTTAAACTCAACATCTCCCCAAGCCTCTAAATAGTGAGGGGTTGCTGCAATATATTGTGTTAAAGAAGACGTTTCGTCTTCTTTCATAGAAAACGCAATCGATAATTCTGTCTGTGCTAACCCTTCCGCAAAATCTTTAGCATTAGGCAATGTATAAATAGGATTAACACCACTCATAATAATGGCCCCTATTTTACCTGCTTTCATATCGTTGACTAAAGCAGCAACATCTTTATCATTTCCTTGTCTAATTTTTATAGGCGTTTCTTTATCAAAAGCTTTACTATTTAAAGCTTCATTAATTTCTAAAACTACCGTTTGGGCATTTACATCCTGAATTCCTGTTACAACAACACCTTCAGACCCAGCACGCTTAAGTTGCTCGGCAGCATTTTTAATAGCCGATTCAATATGTTCCGGAAGACTTGCTGAGACAGACCCTCCCAACACATAAGCATGTAACTTAGCTAATGCTACTTTTTGCTGACTAGGTGTTAAAGGCACGCGTTTATCGGCATTGGCACCAGTTAATGATAAGTTAGACTCAAATTGAATATGACGAGACATTTTGCCGTTAGTGGGCACTCTGCCTTTAGAATAGTCTGAGTCAAAACCACCTCCTTGCCAATCGCCTAGGAAATCTGCACCAAAAGAGACAATAGTCATGGCTTTTGAGAAGTCGTAATTGGCTAATCCGCGTTCATTATATCTCGCTTGGTAAGCATCCAATGCAGCAGACTCTGAAACAGCGTCATAAACGACATGGCGTACTTGACCATATTTCTCCTTAAATTCTGAAATTAGCCTAGTTGTTGAAGGGCTTGCAAAAGTTTGTGTTAATAACGCAATTTCTTTATTCGCTGCAACAAGATCGGTTAATTTCTGACTGGTTTCTACATCAAAATCACTCCAAGATATAGAAGCTTTTGACTTTCTAGGCCCTTGAACCCTTAAACTATCGTACAATCCTAAAACCGAAGCATTTACCCTAGCGTTCGCACCACCTTTAGTAGCGGCCATGGTATTGTTTTCAATTTTAATAGGACGTCCTTCTCTAGTTTTAACTAAGATACTAGCAAAATCAAATCCATCAGCAATGGTTGTAGCATAATAGTTGGCAACGCCAGGAATAATCTCCGTGGGTTGTACAACATAAGGAATCGATTTTTTAACAGGGCCCTCACACGCTGCCAAAGATGCAGCAGCTGTAGTAAAACCGACATATTTTAAGAAATCACGACGTGTTGTAGAAGTGGCTTCTAAAGTGTTTTTATCACCCAAAAACTCATCTGTAGGGATTTCTTCCACAAATTCGTTTTGTCTTAGCGCCTCAACAATAGAACTATCTTCGTTTAGCTCCTCAACACTTTTCCAGTATTTCTTGTTTGATGACATATTGTTTATTTACGATTTTAGATTTTTGAGTTACGATTTCAATTTACAGATTTTTAAAATACGCTACAATCGTAATTCGTATATCGTAATTCTAAAAAATTATACCTTTTATATATATTTATTTGTATTATCCTTTACGGATATTTTACTTTTTAATTTAATAATGGCACTTTCCACACTCGAGCCCGCCCATTTCGGCTACCGTTAATTTTTCTACACCATACTTTTTAGATAATTCCTCATGTATTTTAGTGTAATAAGCGTTATCCTCTACGTTAACATCAGTTGTTCGGTGACAATCAATACACCATCCCATAGTTAAAGGAGCATGCTGGTACATAACTTCCATTTCCTGAACAGGACCGTGACAGGTTTGGCATTCCAAACCACCTACAGAAACGTGTTGTGAATGATTAAAATAAACAAAATCTGGCAAATTATGAATACGAACCCATTTTACAGGTTGGGACTCGCCAGTATATTTTTGTTCGGCATCACTCCATCCTGCTGCTGCGTATAACTTTTGAATTTCACCATCATAGAATTCCTTTGTATACTCTGCCGAGGTCTCTCCTGTATATTCATAAACCGATTTATGGCAATTCATACATACATTTAATGAAGGAATACCAGACGTTTTACTAACTCTGGCCGAAGAGTGACAGTATTTACAATCAATGCCATTATCGCCAGCATGTATTTTATGTGAAAAATGTATAGGCTGGACTGGTTGATACCCTTGATCAACACCAACTTGCATTAAATAACCAAAAGCAAAATAAGCACTAGCCAATAAAAAGAATACGGCTACTACTAACAGTAAAAACTGATTTTCTATAAATGCCTTCCATAAAGGCTTTCTTTTTGAATCTTCTGGGACTTCAATATTTTGAGCTGCGGCAAAACGTCGTAGTGTTTTGTTTACCAAGTACAGCCCTATTGCTAAAAGTAGGAACAGAATAGCTAATGCTCCTAAAATGATTTCGTTTGAAATACCTCCGGTAGTTTCTGAACCTGAAACAGCCCCTGCAACAGGTGCAGGCGTAGTAGGTGCAGGTTTTTCCTCAGCGGTATAGGCCAAGATATTGTCTATATCTTCATCAGACAATTGCGGAAATGGCGTCATTGCTGCGCCACCATACTCATTATAAATTTTGTTTGCGTAAGCGTCACCAGACTTTATAAGCCCCGAACTATTACGAATCCATGCATAAAGCCAATCTTTATCCAGACCTTCTTCATCGGCCAAACGGGCTTCCATATTACGCAATGCAGGACCTGTCATTTTTTTATCCAATTGATGGCATGCTGCACAATTGGAATTAAACAATGTCTTTCCTTTTGCTGGATCTCCTGTCTGAGCAGAAAGCGAGGCTGTAAACGCTAATAGTACAATTAAGCCAAGACCGATAATTCTTGTGCTCAATTTACGGTGAATCACCTGTTTCATATTGTTGGTCAAATTAACTTCTAAACTTTGGTATGGTTTTTTCATTTAACAATTGAAAAAATATACAGTTAAAAAAATCTGTCGCAAAAGTAACATTTAAAGTCGATTCTGGAAATGTTAGCGAACCGTTAATTACTAATTTAGAGAGGTTCTAAATAATAAAAACCCCACGAAATAAGTTTAGAACTTATACATTTGCACTAAATATATAAAAAATGAAAACATTGTATTTGAAAATTAGCTTGTTAACTGTTTTTTGCTTCTTAGCAAACCTTCACATTTGCTCTGCTCAGCAAGGAAATGTTGTTTTAAACCAAGATAAAAAAATAACGCGTTTATTAGATGTGAAAAAAGAAATGAACAGAAACGATGCCAATCGTTATAAAGTACAAATTTATTCAGGTAGCCGAAGAGATGCCGAATCGGCAAAATCAAATTTCGAATCTACTTACGACCAATGGCCGTGCACACTTCAATTTGAAACCCCCAATTATAAAATTTGGGCTGGTAACTTTACCACACGATTAGAAGCCGATAGAGCTTTAAGAAAAATTAAAAACGATTTCCCAGGTGCTTTTATTTTTAAACCTAAAAAATAAGCCCACCATATTAAAAACAAGCGAAAACTTAATTTTTTAGCCATGCTGCTTTTTAAATTTTAAAGAAACCACCATGGCTATAACTTTTAATTAATATCGCTTTAAGTTCATAAAAAAAAGGGATTCCAAGTGGGAGGACACTGAAAAAGCACCTCAGTCAATTGGATTAAAAATGAATAAAAAGGAGTTAGAACGATAGTGTTCTAGCACCTTTTTTGTTTCTTTTTTTTGATTAACCCAAACTTGGGGCTGTTATTACAGCAGTAAAGAATTCAATTATATTTACTGTAAACCTGAAAAGAACCCTCAAACTACAAGCATAGTGGAACAATACAGTAAACCACAGGTTTTAGAGCTGAAATATGCCTGTTAAAGCTGTTGTAAGACACTATAATCCACCAAAATAGATAGAGCAAAAAGGCGATTAAATAAAATCTGAAGTTTATTTAATCGCTTTTTTAAAATGCTACCTGAAAAAGGCTTGGTTTTTCAGTGCCCGCTCTACGTGGCTTCCCTTTTTTTATCCTAAATAAGATTAATGGTCTTGGTCTTGACGCTTCATTAAAATGGTCTTCAAACGCTGCTGAAGACTTTGATTCTCCTGAATTTTTACAGCTAAAGACTCATAGTCTTTTAGCGAAATACCAGTAGACTCCAAACGTGCAATCGTTTTCCTTTCGATTTCAGGTTGCATCTTTTCAAGCTTAATTGTTACATTTTCATGCTTTTCTTTCTCTACGGCAGTAGCATCGGATGTTTCGTTTGGATTCATTACCGCCTTTTGAATTTCATTAAAACGCACTACCTCTAACCCTTCATCCTCTATAACGGCAATCATTTCCTGTTGGGATTTTTGGTTTTGCAGTTGCACCTCTGTAAAAGCCTCAGCAAATTGATGTAATTGCTTATCAGACACCTGTTCTTCCTGAGCTAACAGGGTTATAGATCCGAAAACAAACGTAAATAAAAATAAAATATTGATTTTCAATGTCTTAAACATAATAACTATTTATAAGATTTTATCAAACTTAAAAGCTATGGTTTTTACTGCCAACTAAAACAGACTTCTTAACGTTATTTTATAAGTTAGGTCATGCGTTTTGAGTTTTTTTTTAAGAAAAAATATACTTTAAGGCGTTAATAGCAGGTGATTAAAACACCTCTATTTTAAGAAAAAAATTCTTTTGGGCATTTTAGTGTTATTAAATTTGTAGCATAACGGATAAGAGAACCATAATGTTTTCAAAACACCCGACCTCAGTTTAACTTATAGACTAGCTATAAAACAAAAAAGGCAACTATTAAAAATAGATGCCTTTTTTGTTTAAATACCTAAAACGGTAGTGGACTTATTTAAGTTTCTTTTTCACTTCAACTTGATGGAAACCTTCGATAATATCACCTTCATGAATGTCGTTATAGTTTTTAATTTGCATACCACAATCGTAACCTTTAGAAACCTCTTTAGCATCGTCTTTAAAACGTTTTAAAGAACTAAGTTCCCCTGTGAACACCACAACGCCATCTCGAATTAAACGTATGTTAGAGTTTCTAATGATTTTTCCGTTAGTTACCATACAACCTGCTATAGTTCCAATTTTAGAGACCTTAAACACCTCTCTAATTTCGGCAGTACCTGTAATCTCTTCTTTAAGCTCTGGAGATAACATGCCTTCCATAGCATCTTTAAGGTCATTGATTGCGTCATAGATAATAGAATATGTTCTAATATCGATTTCTTCTTTATCTGCCGTAGTTCTAGCATTTCCTACAGGACGCACATTAAATCCAATAATAATAGCATCGGAAGCTGAAGCTAACAAGACATCACTTTCTGTAATGGCTCCCACACCTTTATGTAAAATATTAATTTGAATTTCTTCTGTTGAAAGTTTTTGGAATGAATCTGTTAAAGCCTCCACAGAACCATCCACGTCTCCTTTAAGGATAATGTTCAATTCTTGGAAATCTCCTAATGCGATACGTCTTCCAATTTCATCAAGTGTAATATGTCGTTGCGTCCTAACAGATTGCTCACGTTGCAATTGTGCACGTTTAGTTGCAATTTGCTTGGCTTCTCGCTCATCTGCAAAAACACTAAATTTATCACCGGCTTGTGGCGCACCGTCCAGTCCTAAAATAGACACTGGAGTAGAAGGGCCTGCAGCAAGAACATCATTACCACGTTCATCATGCATGGCTTTAATTTTACCACTATTTTTTCCAGCTAATACATAGTCACCGATACGTAAAGTTCCGGCTTGTACTAATATTGTAGACACATAACCACGGCCTTTATCTAAAAACGCCTCTACAACAGTTCCTGTAGCACGTTTATTTGGATTGGCTTTTAATTCTAGCAATTCTGCTTCAAGTAACACTTTTTCCAACAACTCTTTTACACCTGTACCTACTTTCGCAGAAATGTCATGAGACTGAATTTTTCCGCCCCAATCCTCTACTAAAAGATTCATTTGTGCTAAACCTTCCTTAATCTTTTCTGGATTTGAGTGTGGTTTATCAATTTTATTGATGGCAAATACAATAGGGACTCCTGCAGCTTGTGCATGGGAAATAGCCTCTTTGGTTTGCGGCATGATGTCATCATCTGCTGCTGCAACAATAATCGCGATATCTGTTACTTGAGCACCACGTGCACGCATTGCAGTAAACGCTTCGTGACCAGGCGTATCTAGGAAAGCTATTTTTTGACCACCATCCAATTCAACACCATAAGCACCAATATGTTGGGTAATACCTCCAGATTCACCAGCAATTACATTCTCCTTACGGATGTAATCCAATAACGATGTTTTACCATGATCTACGTGACCCATAACGGTTACGATGGGAGCACGAGGTTCTAAACTCTCTGGGGTGTCTTCTATTTCTTCAAAAGATTCTTCAATACCTGCCGTTACAAATTCGACTTGATATCCAAACTCATCTGCAACAATAGACAATGTTTCAGCGTCTAAACGTTGGTTCATGGTCACCATCATACCTAATGACATACATGCCGATATAATTTGTGTTACCGGAACATCCATCATGGTAGCAACCTCACTAGCCGTAACAAACTCGGTTACTTTAAGTATTTTGCTTTCAGCAGCTTCTAACTGTTGATCCAGTTCTGTCTGTTCTCTATGAAGGTCTCGTTTATCTCTTCTATATTTTGCGCCTTTACCTTTACTTGTTTTACCTTGTAATTTCTCCAAGGTTTCCCGTACTTGTTTTTTTACATCTTCTTCACTTGGCTCTTCCTTTACAATAGTACGACGTACTCCAGGTTTCCCTTTAAATCTATCGTTACCACCACTTCCAGGTCTAGCTGCTCCAGGTCTATTGTCCTGTGGCCCTCCAGTTTTACTAATGCGTCGGCGTTTCTTTTTATTAGCTGCTGCATCAGATGGTTTATTGCCATCTGCTTTTTTCTCTTCTTTCTTTTTCTTTGGCTTATTAAATTGGGAAAGATCTATTTTATCTCCAGATATTTTTGGGCCAGTAAGCTTCTGATATTTAGTTTTCAAAGTTTCTTCTCCAGGAAGCACTTCTCTTGGAGTTTCTTTTGTCGCTGCTTTAACAGGCCCTTGCGAGGTTTCTTTTGGAGTTTCTTTTGCCACATATTTAGGCGTCTCTTTAGTAACGTCTTTAGGCGTCTCTTTTAAAACGGTTTTAGCAGGGTCTTTTGGAATCTCTTTTTTAATTTCTTTCTCAAGAGGCACCTCTTCCTTAATCGTTTTTTCCTGTTTAGGCGTCTCAACTATAGGTTCTGGTTTAGCCTCCGCAGCTTTGTTTTCAACCGCTTCGTTTTTAACAACAGGCTCAACTTTTGGTTCCTCTTTTTTAGCAACAGGTGCTTCTATAACAGGAACTTCCTCAACTGCTTCTTCTTTAGCCACTATAGGAGCTTCTTTCTTCTTAGGATTTAAGTCAATCTTACCAACTTGCTTTGGCCCAGAAAGGGGCTTAGCTGCTCTAATCACCTCCTGCTTTGCAGTTTGCTTCCTTAAGTCCTCTTGCTGTTTCGCTTCAAGCTCACGCTCGCGCTGTTCACGCAATATTTCTTTTTCTTTTAGCTTCGCTTCCCCAACTTCTTTAGACGCTACTTTTTTACTAGCATCATTTTCAAATTCATCAGAAAGGATAGCATATACATCCTGAGAAATTTTTGTAGTAGGTCGCTTATCAATTTCAACCCCCTTAGAATCCAAAAATTCTACGGCGCGGTCTAAAGAAATATTTAACTCACGTAATACTTTATTTAATCTTATTGTTTCAGCCATAAATTGCCTTTAATATACTCAAATATATACTTTATACCAAATTCTATCATATAAAAACCCTACAGCTTTCACATAATAAGTCAGGTATTATTCTTCAAACTCTTCTCTAAGGATTCTAATGACATCCCTAATCGTTTCTTCTTCTAAATCCGTTCTTTTCACTAAATCTAGAACGTCTTGCTCTAAAATACTTTTTGCTGTATCTAGACCGGCTTTGCTAAATTCTTGGATAACCCACCCTTCAATCTCATCCGAGAATTCAGATAGTTCAACATCCTCTTCAACACCTTCCCTAAACACATCTATTTCGTAACCTGTTAACTGTCCCGCTAATCGAATATTGTGCCCTCCTCTACCGATAGCTTTACTCACCTCTTCTGGTTTGAGTATGACTTCTGCACGTTTCGTTTCTTCATCAATCTTAACAGATGTTACTCTTGCAGGGCTTAAGGCTCTTGTGATGTATAATTGTAGGTTATTAGTGTAATTAATAACATCAATATTTTCATTTCCTAACTCACGAACAATCCCGTGAATTCTTGATCCTTTCATCCCTACACAGGCACCTACGGGATCAATTCTATCATCATAAGAATCGACAGCCACTTTTGCTTTTTCACCTGGAATCCTTACAACCTTCTTAATAGTTATTAAACCATCAAAAACCTCTGGAATTTCCTGTTCAAACAATTTCTCTAAAAAAACGGGCGAACTTCTAGACATGATAATAGTAGGCTTTGCACCTTTAAGCTCTACGCTATCAATGACGCCTCTTACATTATCTCCTTTTCTAAAGAAGTCGGATGGTATTTGCTTTTCTTTTGGCAAGATAACTTCATTGCCATCATCGTCCAACAAAATTATTGCTCTATGGCGAATATGGTGTACCTCTGCTGTATAAATTTCTCCAATTAAATCTTTAAATTGCTTGTAGATAATGGTATTATCATGCTCATGTATTTTAGCAATCAAGTTTTGGCGCAATGCTAAAATAGCACGTCTACCCAAATCTACCAACCTTACCTCTTCAGACACATCTTCTCCTACTTCAAAATCCGGCTCAATTTTACGCGCTTCACTTAAGGATATTTCTTGATTTGGCTCTTCCACTTCTCCATCGGCCACTACAATCCTATTTCTCCAAATCTCCAAATCGCCTTTATCTGGATTTACAATAATATCAAAATTATCATCATCTCCAAATTTTTTCTTTAAAGCACTTCTAAAAACATCTTCTAGAATTGCCATTAAGGTTACACGATCTATTAATTTGTCGTCTTTGAATTCTGAAAACGATTCAATTAACGCTATATTTTCCATAACTCCCTTTGAATTAAAATTTAATCACCACTTTAGCTTCTAAAATATCGCTATAAGCAATATTTTCTTGTTTTGTAACGGTTATTTTGCCTTTACCCACAGGTTTCGGCTCCCTAACCTTCCATTCTAGTGAAACGGTTGTTTCCGTTGCATCTGTAACAACACCTTCGGTGGTTCCAGAAGCGGTTTTTACAGCCAGTGTCCTGCCTATATTTTTCTTATACTGCCTAACATGAACCAGAGGAGATGTGGCTCCAGCAGAAAACACTTCTAAAGAAAACTCGTGTTCTTCTCTATCCATATTGTGCTCAATCGCCCTACTGATGTACATACAGTCTTCTACAAGAACACCGTTATCTCCATCTATTACAATTTTTATCTGATTTTCACTCCCAATAGAAAAATCAATCAGAAATAAATCTGGACGCTCTTTTAATGCGCTTTCTAGTAAATCTGTAACTGTAGTTTTAAACATTTTTCAGTATAAAAAGAGGGGACTTCTCGTCCCCTCATTTTGTTTTTTCGCCTTACAACGGTGCAAAGATATAAATTATTATTGGTTTTTTAAGTATATCTTTATATATTTATACACATTGCTGATCTTAAAAACACCAAAAAGCCACTCATTACTAACTACTTTGCTTAATCTGCGAAAAGGCCTTTGCGCATAAACCCATTCCTTTTAAAAAAAATAAGCCGTATATTTTACCTTTCAAAATTCTGGTTACAGAAAACAGACACGCAACGTAGATTTATTGGCTTTAGCTTACAGCTCCATTGATAGCATTTTGTTTTATCATCAAGATTACAACCTCCGCAGTGGAGAACTTCTAATTGAAATAAAGCCCTTCATTCATTTTAATACTGTATACACAAGCCGTAAATCTAATCAAAAATAGACCAAGACGATTTTCCTGGCTTTGTTCTCTTAACAACGGAATCTTCGCTAATAACAATATTATCTTTGCGTTGTCCAATATACTCCAATGCACTCATTTTATTAAACAAACGATCAATAACAGAGATAAATTCACCCAAAACATCGACAGTTACAGCAATGTCCATATGATTGTAACGGTTATTTAGCACGTCATCAATTTTGTCATTAAAAGTAGATGGTTTTATATCTGTCCATTCAAAATAATACTGAAGCAATTCTTCTCTTTCCTTCTCATCCATGATATGCAATGAAGTGGAAAGTTGATTCGCTAAAATTGAAATTTGGTTGGCTAACAAAATAGGAGACTCTTCTGAAGCTATTTCTTCTAAAAAATAGATGCTTTGTGCGTAGAACTGATTAAAGTCACTACAAAGGGCAAAGGTATTTTCTGCTAGACGGTTAATCCTGTTATTGCCTCTATTTTTTTTAATGATTAGAATAGCACTTTTTCGCATTCTTATAAAAACCTGAACAAGATTTAGTCTAAATTTTGTTAATTTATCATTGTAAACCACTTTTTTTACTGGCGGTATATATGCTTTATTCAAAGAGAACATACCACTTTCCGACTGCACTTCTCCAACGATTATAAAATGACCTTCTAAAAAATGAGTGTTCACCTGGTTATAAGGCACAACATCTAAAGCTATCTTAGGCAAGGCATAAGGATGGTGCAATGGCACAACTTCAGGGTCTGGATAACCAACTGGCAACAATTCAAAAGGACTTATGCTAACAATTACATAATATTTATGAGTAGCAGCATCTTCTGCCTCCTTAAAATCTATGGTTTTTTTCGGTTTAAAATCTTCACCGTACAGACCGTTATAAAAGAGGATTTTGTATCCGTTTTTAGTTATCGCATTACAAGCAGTAAGGCTAACCGTCATGGTATTGCCCGTATCCGATGAAAGCTCCAGCTCTAAAGCGTCGGTATACTCATCAATAGGTTCTAAAACACCAAAATCGTAATTCTTTTGGCCCGTAGAGCTATAGTTTTTAATAGTCTCCATCGTATTGTAATACTGTTCAAAAAAATGCTTTTCTGAAAGTTTTACACCGTCTTTCCAATTGATGGGTAAATGTTGTAATTTATTCGTTTTCATCCTGTTTTATTTTAATACGTCTAACAAAAATAACTTGTTTATCGTTTATGTTATTTTCACTTCCCGTTTTATCGGCGTCTAATACGCGTGTAAATAATGGGAAGCTAAACCATTTACTGGTATAAAAAATCCAGCCCATACCGTCGCCCGATTCGTCTGTTGTTCTAATCACATCTTGAGGGAATCTAACATTCTGATCTTCAATAAACCTATCGAACCATTTACCCAGTATCACTTCCGTAGGCAATTTTACGGCAAAAGAAGCATACTCTTCATCCGAGGGTTTTCGTTTAACTTTGGCCGTAACTTGTATTAAAGTAAAGGTGTCTATCTTATCCCAATACGAATCGTTATTAGCATCGCTTTTCACTTGCCATGCTTTAAAAAACGGAGGTGTTATTTTTAAGAACACATCTCGTGTAATAATGTAAAACAAGGGCACCATAGACCATAAAACTGATGTCATGACCCAAATAGAATAAGGCAATTTACTTAGCCAATTAAACAATAAGTAATAGCCCCATGCTGCCAAAATGAGAATGATTAAAATAACGATATAGAAGTAAGTCTTTTGCTCCTTTTCGTCGATTAAACCTAAACTTTTAAAACTGTTAGAGTTTGTATAAAAAACCAAGCCTACACCTAGAAGCAGATAAATGACCATAGTGATCAATAAACCGCCCCATATAAATTCGTACTTAAGCAGCCCAAAGAATGCGGGCAACACTAGAATTATTGATGCTATTAAAATGAAGAGTATCACCTTCTTCATATTTAATTTTTTTTTGACTTTAGAGAATTTAAGAATTATAAGCAAAAAAAGTACCGCTAAGGGCGCTAGTAAGTATTTTAAAAAAAATGTTATTAATGTATCCATTTCAAGAACGTTCTTTATATCGAACCTTTATTGATTTAATAATTTAAACTTAATTCGCAAAAATATAACTTTTGAATTAGTACTTCACATAATATATCTCTTACATCTTTTTATTTTTAATTCAAGTAACTATCATACCCCAAATATCTTTCATTAAGCACAAATTGAGACGCCCCTGTAACCCGGTACGTTACAAAAGTGTCTCGATTTGAAACTATCAAAAAACTCAAGATCCACTTTATATTTTTAATGTTTTTTAATAGTTCTGCATAATCAGAAACAGGTTTATCAAGCAAGATGCAAACTTTCACATCATCCATTTCGCTTGTTACAGAGCCGTGCAAACCAAAATCAATTCCCAACAAGGCAGCTCCTAATTTTTCAAAAGGAATTTGTTCAAATATTTTCGGCACAAATTCTAGTATTACTTCTAAATCTAATACTTCAAAAATTAAATCTTGAATTGCAGGCAGATGCTCTTTTAATACCTCCGAGTGGCACAGCTTAAAAAACAGAGCATAAAGTTTAGCATTAGGGATTTCTAGATCGGCATCCAGAATTATTCGTGCCACACGTAATAAATTCTCATTAGCTGTATCATCTGTAAGAAAATTAAGGTGTCGGTTTGTTATTTTTGAGCTCTCTTTAAAAAGGTCAGTATCAAAAGGTTGAAAAAAATCTAGATTTCTCTCTTCTCTCCTTTTGTTTTCTTTTATGGCCTCAACCACTTCCCTATTACTCATAGAAGGCGTTCTTATCACTAAAGGATGAAATAACACCTCTGGAAGTTGATGGTAGATACTATTTCTACTTAAATGCAAAATCAAGAACTCCTTATACCTATTGGAAATCGATTTATAATCGGTAGTTACATCCAAAATATCTTTCGACAGGGCACGACTGTTCATACCGTAATTTTGCACGATGAGCATATCCTCTAAATCACGGTCTAAAATAAATTTCAATTCCTCATAAAACACTTCTGCAACAAAGTTTGCCGTTTCATTTCGCTTCAGAAGATCTATATTAAACGCTTCTTCTAACATTTATCCCAAATTAACTGATCCTCTTTATAATTGAGAATTATCTTATCTCCCTTGATGATTTCTTCTGAAATAATAAACTTAGAAACCACCTTTTTTATATAATTTCTAATCACACCAGCAATGGGCCTTGCCCCATATTTTTTTGAATACCCTTTATGCGCAAGGAATGTTAAGGCTTCGTCGGATAGTACAAGAGAAATGTCCTTTTGATCTAAGAGTTGTTTTTGTAAATTAGAGAAATGCAGCTTAAAGATAGCTTTGGCAATAGCTTCATCGATAGGAGAAAAAGGCACGACCTCTGTTAATCTACCTAAAAACTCAGGCCTAAAGTGCTGGCTCATGACTTCAATGAGCTGGTTTGAGGTAGGCTTTATACCTTGCTCGATCTGCTCTACGATCCATTGACTTCCAATATTAGACGTAAAAATGATTATAGCATTAGAAAAATCGCCACTTCTTCCAAGTTTATCATGTATAGTCCCTTCATCCATAATTTGAAGGAACACATCGTAAACCGAGCTATGCGCTTTTTCTATTTCATCAAAGAGCACTACAGAATAAGGCTTTTGTCTAATTTTATTAACCAGCATTCCTCCTTCTTCATAACCTACGTAACCAGGAGGCGCACCATAAAGTAACGCCGCAGAATGCTCCTCTTTAAATTCAGACATATCAAAACGGATCATGGCAGTATCGTCATCAAATAGTAGCTCTGCAAGCGATTTGGTAAGCTCTGTCTTACCTGTTCCTGTGGGGCCTAGAAAGAAAAACGAGCCAATAGGCTGCTTTGGGTTACCCAACCCACTCCTAGATTCGATAATAGCGTCCGACAAGGTTTGGATAGCACTTTGTTGCCCCTTAACCCTTTCTTGGAGCTTGTCTTCTATACCCAGTATTTTTTCTTTTTCTCCTGCTTGAATTTTACCAATAGGAATACCTGATATATCTGCCACAATAGATTCTATTTCATTAGGTTCGATAACATCTATTCTCTTTGAGGCAACGGCCTCTAACGCGTTAAGCAGGTTGTGTATTTTTTCTATACCCACTTCTACAGTATCATTCTCTAAAAATGTAAAATCTTCTGAAATTTTAGAAGTTAGTACAATACTTATTTTTTTATAGATGGTTTTAAAAAGCAATTCTAAATCATCTAAAGAAATGACTTCACTGTCTTGAATCTCTTTGAGTTGTTGTTTGAATTTTTCAATCTCTTTTTGCGCATTTTTATTGCTCATTTTTACGGCTGCGAGCGTTCTATCCAACAAATCAATAGCCCCATAGGGCAGTTTACTTTCTTTAAAATAACGCTTAGAAAGCTGGATGGTTTCTTTTAAGGCACGGTTTGAAATTTTCACATCATAAATGCCTTGCAAACGGGCTTGGTGCTTTTCTAAACATTTTAACAATAGAAATTGGTCGAGTTCTTCTAAAAAGACCATTTCCAATTTACTGCTTATAGGATGTTTTTCGATGTTTTTTCTATAAGCATCGGAAGTAATCGTGAAAACCAAGTTTGTTGAGCCCTCTGTTAATTGTGCATTTAAAATATTAGTTATCAGGTTAGATTTCCCCGAAGTGTTTTCTAATAATATTTGAAGATCGTCAATCACTAAAACGGTTTGTGTTTCAAGCTTATGTAATTTCTCGAACAGTTCTACCATTTTTTTTGAAATCTCATTTTCCGAACTACAACTTGCCAGTAATTTTGAAACATTTAAGCCAAAAACCAAGGTGTTTTTAATAAAATCATCTGCGTTGTTGGATAATTCTGAAACAAAAGACCGAACCACCGCTGTTTTACCTACTCCAGAATCCCCTATCAATAAAGTACCTTTGTTTTCGGACCGTTCTAGATTTTCTAATATAGATCTTACCTCTTTTTCCCTGCCGATAATTAAAGCGCCCTCTTGTATGATTTTTTCAGTTTTGAGACTTACAGAAAATGGTGTTGAAGATACCACTTCATCTTCTGCGCTGGAGCCTGATAATTGGTTTAATTTAGGAACATTATACTGGTTTAAAATCTCCTTTTCATTTATCCCCAACGATTCGATCTGTGATTTAGAGTACACCACACCATCTCTTACAATAGCAGTAAATACACAAATGGGATCTATAAAATCTGTACCCAGCTTAATTTTAGACCGTATGGCATCTTCTAAAACAATTTGAACCTCGTGATCCTGAAATGTTTCTTTATCAAAATCGGATGGTGAAGCATACATTTCACGTCTTACTTCAAACCATTCCGAAATATAGCCTATATCTTTCCCTAAGCCTTCTAGTATTTCTTTAAGCCCTGTTGGCTCTATAAGCATGGCCATAACTAAATGCGCCACGCCATAGGCGCTGTGTTTTTCATTCACGGCTTTATGCTTAGCCATTTTCATTGCAGATTGCAATCCTTGACTATAATCTAATTCTTTCATATTTATTTACTGAATTATCACTTGATAAGGAATATTACTAATGGATTTAGAGGTCAATTCATTTTCCAGATAGAAGCTTAACCGCTCTAAATCCAATTTTGACAAAAACATACTATTTAATGTTATGATAATATCTGTTGTGCGTATAATCCCTTTTTTCTTATCTTTAGAAATTTGCGCTCCTGGTTTTACGTCTATAGTTAAAATTCTGTTTCCTATTTGTTGATGGATATAACTTTTAACATCTGCAACAGAAACAATTCGTTCTTTTGTTAACAGGCCATATCTTAAACTATCTATTTGCTCTCTTTCCCCTTTTCTAATTTTACCACCAACAGTTTTAGTTAATAAACGTGTTTTTTTCATATCGAATTGATTGGTAGCATATTGGTTAAAGATATGTTCCTCATTAAACCCATTCGCAAGATCTGCATTGGTAGTCCAATATTCTATTTCATAATTGGTAGCATTTGGATACGGATATGTGAGTAAGAAGGAGCGCTCTATGGTGTCTATCTCCTTTATTTTTTCTACAGCTTTTTGCTCTAACACATCGAGTTGCTTAACCAATTCTGTTAAATATGTATTTAGCTTTTCAGGATTCATGGCCGCAAAGGCATTACCCTCCTCTCTGATAGCTTGCGACACTTTATTAACCAACACTTTAGCACTTCGAGTATCAAACTTTTCTAAGTCCCCAAAATAGAGAGAATAGGTTCCGTTTGTATTCGTGTTGTAATGGCTTAAAATGTTTTTCAGATAGTTCCCGATATCATCCTGTAAAGATTTAATATTTAGAAAAAAATTATCGTTTTCACTGGGAAGCGACACAATTCTTCCGTTTTTCTTAAAATTATGCTGTTTGTAAAGCCTTCTTCTATTCACTACTGGCACCACATTAAGAAAGGCATTCAAGCCTTTAATTTTTTGCTTTGTAAATACTTCCGGAAGTTTTATTTTAACCCAAAAAAGTTTTTCTTCATAATCCATCCCATCGACACCTTTTTTTGCATAAGGAAATAATTCGTCTATTGATTTTTTCACATGAGCATCATGAACTAAAGTAAGCGTATAAAAACAATCGGTATAATAAGTAATGATCTCATTAAAATAATGTGTTTCGTCTAGTTCATCTGGCTTAAAAATCGTTTTTTGATGGTTGATATGGATGCCATTTTCTCCATGAATTGACATTGTGTTTAAAAGAGGATACAACCCCACGTCTTCACTAAGAAAAGTAATAGCTAGGCTGTCCAGCTTATTTAAAGTATCTTGTTCAATTGCAATTCCCAGCCATAAGTGGTTGTCTTCTATCTTGTTTTCTGTTCCTAAAAAGGGTTTAGTATCGCTATTATCTAAATCAGCTAGACCAATATCTGTGTTGTATAGTTTATACCTTATACACGCACGGTGTAAAGGGCTTGCCACCAAAGGCGTAAAATAGATGCTCGAGTTCTCTTTTCCATACTGACTTGTATTGAGGTAAAACTGACTCTCTGTAGTTAGCGCACAAGGTTCTTCGTTAGGATAAATATGCATTAACCCATGAGAAGGCATTGGCGAAGACCATTTATTACTCATCAAAATTCGTGAAAGCCTATGTAGCAATTGGGTGTCGGATGCTTTTATTTCATGGTGGAGTTTGGCTTTTTCAAAAGCAAAAACATCAATCAAAAGATCGATTAAAGGATCGATTTCTGCAACCTCTTTTATACCCCATAAGGCCATAGAATGTTTTAACATTCTTTTTTTCAATGTTAAAAATGTTTGATCTCTCATAGTAGGTTTATTGGGATAAGGGACTTATATATATTAAGGTGTTAAAATTAAAGACCATATCGTTTTCTGCCAATTTTGCTATAACAGAAATTTGTGATCGCCGTCTTATTTGCGTGTTATCACCCTTTGACAAATCACCATCTACTTCAGACAAAACCACAGACACTTTAATGTCTTTAAGCCTGCGTTCATATTTCGTTACAGCTTGAATTAAAGATTTTTCCACACGCTCTTCCCAATCTTTCATTCGTATCAATTGACTAAATTCCAACTCCCAAATTTGAGACCCAAAATCCTCTCTACCAACAACTTCCCCATATCTCGATGTGATTAGCATCATAATATGCTGTGCTATAGATTCTTCTTTAGAACAGCGATCTGCAGCTTTATCAGTGAGTATCTGAGAAAAGTCTATTGGTAATTTTAAATAATTCATAAAACAACTAGTTTTAAACTTAGGTAGGTGATTGTATTTATTTTCTTATTTAATACAAATATAATTTTATTGTTTTGATTAAAATACTATATTCGTAAATTCTTACAAACAAATATTTTTAAATTTAAATACAGACAATATGGCAATGTACAATTATGGTATTGGAGGGAATGAGGTCAAATTAGATGCTAACGAATCTATTGCAGACATTCCTTCAAACAGGACGTTATTAGTTCAAAAACTAACCGATGAAGCTCCTGTTTCACCAGAAGCAATACATGGTTTACAGACAGTAGAACAGGTTTTCGAAAAATTTTCTCCGTCAGTAGAACTGGAACACCAAGACGAAAATGGTAGTGAGATAAAAGAGGTGATGACATTCAAGAATATTGGTGATTTCGACTCTAAAAAAATAAAATCGAATAGTGAGTTTTTAAGCAAATTGGATATTGAAAAGGAACAGAATATTAAAATTTCCCGCCAACTGTCTTCAAATAGGGCTTTATTAAAAGCGTTGGAAAATGAAGATTCTAAAAGTGCCATTATCCGAATTCTCGAACAATCGCTCGAGGAGATTAAAAATGCTGAAAAATAAACATTAAACCCCCAAATAATGTCAGAAAAAACACAGACACAAAAGTCCATTATAACTCAGTCTCAAGAATCCAAACAAACTGAAGCTATCGATGCTTTAGACGCTTTAAAAGAATATGGCGGATTTGCCTTCTTAGAAAATGTGATTGATGGATACACCAATCTAAATCCAAACAAAAAAGCGAGACGTAATATTTTCCTGAGCGACAATCAGTGGTCTCATGAACGCAAAAACCTAACCAATAGGTTAACCGTTTGGCTCGATCTTTTAAAAAGCAATAAGAATAGCGAAGAAATGCGTGATATTGCCAAGGAAAAAGCATTAAAAATTGAAGACATTTTAAACGCCAATATAAAAAAAGCATTAAAACGAACTAATGAACTTGAAACCTCTTATCGATCTTTAGCTTTTTTTTATAAAAATACAGAAAGCGATAAGGTTAAAAACGTAACGATTGTTAATGCCAGTTTAGATCAGTTAAAAGACCTAGATAATCCTTACTTTATAAACTATATAGGGGATGAATTAAAACAAAATTTTGACCGATTAGATTTAAGACAAAATTACTCTTTATTAGTATTACCAGGTTATCTGGGATCAAACTCTGTGCTAGACACTTGGTCTAAAATAGCATATGAAAATAAAGCCTGTTTACTTACCGATTTTCAAGACCTGGATTCTCCTGATGATGTGGTCGATCTTTTTTTCAATTCAAATCATACGGGTGGTGATGTTTACAAATCCAACACCATGATGACCTGTAATTGGCTATTGGGCAGAAAAAAAGACGATGTGGTTGGCGAAGAAGAAAACCTTTATGTACCACCATCTTCAGCTTTGGCAGGAAAAATCTACAACACCCTAATGTCTCAAGTGGTTGCAGGTAAAAAGTTTGGTGGCCTTAACGACGTAGAAAGCGTGCGTTTTGATCTTAAAAAAAGTGAAATCTCAGAATTAGAGCGGATGGGCTTGGTTCCCATGGTTAATGAGTATAGTAAGGTTATGGCTTTTTCTGCAAAAACTTTATTTAATGGGGATAACTTAGGCTTACAAACTTATTCTGTAGTTCGTGTATTCGACTACATTACAAAAGTATTGTTCGACTTTTTAAATAGAAGGGCTTTTGAAAACTGGACCACTAGAACCGAAGCAGACTTAAGAAGCCAAATCGTAAAATTTCTAGATAGCATACATGGCCCAACAAAGCTTATCGAGAAGTTTAAAATAATGAAGATAGAACAGGATCCAAATCAAAAAGACAGAGTGCTAATAGACATTCATATCACACCCTATTTTCCTGCAAAAAGTTTCGTAATTCAGTTGGATGGGCACAAAGGTGATGGTCCTGAAGAAGCTGTTTGGCAAAGCGAATACAATCAACAATAATTTTTAGCACTATATAAAGAGAAGATGGTCTTTAAAATTTGACGTTTTTTAGACCATTTTTTTCAAAACTAATACACCAATAGTTTAAACATGCCTCATTTTACCTACCCCTATTTACAGAACAATTTCAGAAATACGGACTATATACCACCGCTAGAAAACTTCAAAGAACCAGTAGTCTTTTGCGCTTCAAGCTTGTTGTTTACCTTATGGATCCAACAGAAAGACACAGACCTACTATGCTAACCACCATATCTACGTAAAAGGAAAACGGCCATTTTAATGCTCTGAAAATGAATTAAACCGCTATGCTATTACACTTCATTTTACCATTCTTGAACACCTAAACAGAACTTGCTTTTACCCTTAAATGTTATGTCTTGCCATACAGATGAGAAATCTACACCCTTATTAAAAATCATCACTCAATGAAACCATTAAATTACGTAAAGAGAAGAAAACAGATTTTAATATTCTCTCTATATTTTAGCTTTTTATTAATTATTCTATTCTTATGCAGCTTCCTCACTTTATCTACGGCATCTAAAGGCATAAGTCTTTTAAATGAAAAAAAGAACAGTTACGACGCTGTTTTTCATAAGCAAGCAGAGCTCAATTTTCAATTAGAGGACATCTATAAAAATCTAAACAATTTAAGAAGTAAAAGGCGGACTTTAGTTGAACATAGGGAAATGCAAAAACTTATTTCAGACACCCGCATCATGTTAGAAAATGATATTGGCAACAATGCCCAAAGCAAGCAATACTATACGCTCTATGAAGCGCTTTTTGCACATTTAAAAGAAATACAATCGATTATGGATGTTTATGAAACAGAGGAAAATAGAAGAATCCACAACATAGATCAATTGGAAAAATGCAAACAAAAATATAAAGAGATAAACAACAATAAGTATAATTAATTATGGAGTTAAGTGAGAATTCATGGAAGAAAATCCGTTTTACATTAATCTTTTTATGGTCTGCGGGTGTTTTATTTATCCTAATAACCAAGTTCTTCATTACTGTCCCTATGTTAGAAAGCAAAGAGATTTTAAGTGATATTCGCCATTCAGAACAGATATTAACAGCTCAAAAACAGTATGCATCAAGAGTAGTTGCTATTCATGACACCATAAAAACAATAGCATTTGAAATTAATCAAGTCCAGAAATTAGACGACATAAAAAGAGACATCTATGCTCTTGAAGATATTTACAAAATTAACAATAGAAACAATAAATATCTTTTTGGAATACAAGCTTCACGCATCTTGAAAATTTATTTTGATAGCAATGAGGCTTTAAACAAGTCTATAAAAAACAATCAATTAATTGAGAGAAATCTAAATGAATGTAAAGCAAACCTTTAAACTATGACAAATAAAAACAAAATCCTTTTACTCACTGCGCTCCTACTCGCCTCACTTTTGATTATCTTTTTTAGCTTCTATCAATTCAATTCAAAGTTAAAAAACTTAGATTTTCACATATTCGATTCAAATGACAACAATCATTACGAACAAAACGAAGTGTTAGAGTTTTTTATAAACGACTCCTCTGCTATAAGAGACAAGACACTCATTTGGCATTTTGGCAATGGCGATACACTTCGTCGAAATCAAAATATAAAATATAAATATAAAGAACCTGGGAAATATTTAGTAACCGTTAATATAGACAATACCAATAAAATCTCTAAATACATTAAAGTTATTTCTACAAAAGAACGAAACGTTATAGATTCCATTCCAAAACTTTTTGGTCCTGATGATGGCTATGTTGGCGAAGAATTAGTGTTTACATCTCAAGGCCCCGGAATAGAAACATGGTATTGGGAGTTTGGAGAAACAGGCTCGGTAGATTCTTATGAAAAACAAACCGTATATGTGTATACAGACCCAGGAGTTTATAACGTTAAACTCACGACCAATACCACACAATACCCCTTATACCATACCATAAGAATAATGTCTCGCTTTGAGAAGTTTGAAGGCATGGTAACACAGGACTCTCTTGCATTAGCAGAAAATGACATCAAAAAACACCTGCAAGCTTTAGCAGATACAGATGTTTCTGACAGAAAGACTTTTAACGAGCTTTTTAATTATATTAAAAACACCTATACCTGTGGTGCTGCCAATGAAGTGGTGGTGGTTATTAATGACAATAAATACAATGATTTATACAGCTTTTGCCAAGGACTACATTATCTAGATAGCAAACGCAATCAGAAAATAAACATTAACAAGATAGAATTAGAGACTTTTAAATGTATTAAGAGAATTAATGTAACCCAAAGCATGTTGAAATGAAACATATCAAACTCAAAACTAATCTCCTATTTTTAGCATCTTTTATGTCATTAGTTTTTTATAATGGCGTATCTGCGCAAGTTTCTAAATATGAAAAAATAGAAAAAGTAGGCAGAACTAGTTTCAATTACTCCAATGAGAATACAAATAAGAAAAAACTAAAAAAAGACAAGAATATTTTAGTAATATACTCTGATAGAGCTGATAATTCTGGCTATGCAGACCCACATTTACAGGTAAAAGAAAGCACCCAAGAATTCTTAAAGCCTTATTTTGTTATAGATTCCAAAACTGACGCCTATGAAATAGTAGTTGCAGACTCTACTTTAATAGGAAAACCTAAAGGACTATTCTCTTTTTTAATGGGTAAGAACTATCATTTTACAGACACCAAGGCACTTCATTATATGGGGTGGCTACCCAAAAAACATACTTTAGAGTATAAAAGTGCCTTAATTAGCGAAATAAACAACAAACCTTTAAAATACAAAATAGGTGTTGATAATTTAAAAGGACTTACCGAATTAAACAAAGCATTTGAAGACGACAGCATTAAGGTGTTTAAAGATCCCTTTTTTAAAAAGAAGTCAATTAAAAAATTAGCTTTAAATCAAACCGCATATGCTTACAAATACAACGAGACAGGCAACGCTGTGCTTATATCAAATTCGCCCACTATAACCGATACAACTTCGCAGGTTATCGGCTGGGTGCCAACGGGCTTAATTAGCCCTATAGGCCAAGGCCACGTTTACAGCTTACCACAACACAATAGAACGCTAGTTATAAAAGAGTGTGACACATTACATTTGCACAGCAGTGACATCCATTCAGACTACCTTTATGATGTATCCCTTAACAAGCCTGGAACAACCCTAAACCCTATCACTAAAGTTCCTTTGTATGTCTGGGATTACAAACAAAACGTACTGATAAACGTAAAAGGAAATGATCTTTTAATTTCTGAAGGCAACAGACTAGAACATGAGAGCAAAACCATGAACTTTCATTTTGTTTTTGGAGATCAGGAAAAACATTACCTAAAGCCACTAATTAATGCTTTACAAAACTTAGGTTTATTCTTTGCTGAGCACAAAGAATTCAACTATACATTTTCGGCCATATGCACAAGCAATAAAACGTCTTTCATTTTACCAAAAACCACATCGTTTGCCAAATGGTTAGATTTTATAAAAACCATAGTAGAAGATGGGAAAGAAAAAGAGACATTAATGGCACAAGGCCGTTTAGATTTAGGACAGGCTATAACACTTTCCATGGGCCATACCGTGGAAGATGAAAAAAATTTTGAAAACAATTTTTTTATTATTGCTGGCAGTCAAGATATAAACATTTTGCACAAACAAGAGAACATCATTAAAGATATGGCCTTAAAATCGTCCAAATTATTATTTGTTCAGTTGCAAAACAAAACGCTTGATAAATACCAAGACAATCTACTTCTCGCTAAAGAAACGATGTCTAAAACAGCAGCTTATTACAATAAATTTATTGAAAATTATATTATAGACAACGATTTTTTAATTAACAAAAGCAGCTTAAAGAATATTCATTCAGAAAATAGTAATATTTATATTTACGATGCTCCTAAAAACAGTTTGTTTAACGGAGGCATTGTTTTTCCAAGCATCAATGAAACTATTGGATCTAAAGCCCTTAGTATAGCCTTGGATTCTGTGCTTAGCAACACTATTAAGACTAATGAAAAGCTAATTTCATCCTTAAATAAATATGAAAGAAAACTAGGGGTTTTAAGGTCTAAACCCTCAAGCTTTTTGAAATGCATTTCCAAATCAGACAGTTTAAATATAAATAGAAGCCACCCTAATGATGTCTATTATAGAACAGCGCAATTAAATAATGCCACTATCAATCCTTTAGAAAAAGGATATGAAATGACCAAGACAGAACTTATTGCCCTCATAGAAAATTACAGAACATTGGTGCCTAGATTTTCTACATCTAAAACATCTGCTTTAAAAAACAAAATCCCTTTTAATGAACTGTCACCAGCTCACAATCTGGTTCAGAAAGATGAACTGACTAAAAGAAACAGAAGAAAATTAAATAAAATTTACAGAAAACAGGTTAGAGGAATCAATAAGGCTTTTAAGAGAAAAGTTATTTACAACAATGAAAAATTATCTAAATTATTTTTTTACAAAACCGGTATTAAAGTAAAAGACGACTTTAATAATTATGAAAGTTTTAGAATAAAAAGACAAAAGACAATCAAAAAAGGTTTTAACGCCTTTTACTTTGACGCTCTTAATAAGGTTGATGCTTTAGAAAAAGCCTTCTTAGATAATGACTTACAGCAACTCGAAACCGACGTGTATTTTATTCCTGAAAAGCTATTGCTTTAGCAACAAGACCTTGCTCTATAAAAAAGCAAGACACAGGATTTAAAGCACTAGAAAACACTCACTTTACTTCCTAAATCACTTTAACCCAGTCTACCAAGCGCTAAGACTGGGTTTTTTTATATGATTTTTTTTATAAATATTTTATATTGTAATATAATTTCTATACATTTGTAGTATTAAGACAACGTTTTAGAATTTTTCTCTTTTTTCCAAAATAAGACCATGTCCATTAGGAAGTTTTAGACCAAGGGCCTAAATGCAGATTGAGAAACGTTCAAAAAAAACATTTTTTTTGATGCTTTCTCTTTTTTTTTATACTAGTCAGAAACTTAAGAAAAGCTTTAAAGTCTTAAAAAAACCGTTTAATTTAATTTTTAAAAACCAATTTATTATGGGTTCATTTAGAGCAGATTTTAGTTTCGGCGGTAAAGTATTTGACGTGCTTTACTCCAATTACGAATTTAGTAGAAATACAGATTCAAAGGGCAAACCATCTTCCAACGTTACAGGTGGCCGCGTAGAATTGATCATAGAATCTACAGAAGACACTTCTGTAATCGAGGCTATGGTGAACAGCCAGTTCAAGCCGGTTGAAGGCAAGATCACCTTCAAGAAAACCGACGAGGATGCCAAGATGAAGGAAGTGGAGTTTAAAAACGCCTACATTGTATATTTCAAAGAGACTTTGGACGTAAACAATGATGTGCCCATGACCATTAAAGTAACCTTCTCTGCAGAAGAAATTACGGTGGGCACGGCATCTTTATTGAACCGTTGGCCAAACGCATAAGATAAATAAGCGAGTACTATTAAGCCACTTATCTATTATGATACTAGCCTTCAAACAGTACTTTTGGAGGCTTTTTTTTAAGGGTCCCTCCCTACCAAATATATGGTCAACCTAGACCATGATATATAGGGTGCCGCCCAAAAACAAGAAGACGTGATAACCTACAAGATAGAACCTATTTTAAACGACCATTATTACGACTTTTAAACGACCATTATTACGACAACATTCCTTATGCCATTGCTATGGTGTCTCAATATAAAAAGCCCAATATCCCAAACCCCAGATCAATCTAACACATTTAGTGCCACCTACATATAAAAGTTATGATATCAAAGACTCCTGAGAACAAACAGATCAGTATTAACGGAAAGTTCATTAGTGGCTTTAAGCACATCGAAATTTCACAAAAGATAAACGACCACCACCGTTTTGAA